>JALYZS010000146.1 GCA_030948745.1 Vulcanimicrobiota bacterium
GTTCATCAGTCGCGCAGCGTTGCCCAACTACGTGCAATTGCATCTGCTCGAACACGGCAACGTGCTGCTGCAGTACAATTGCACCTGTCCGGCCATCGCGAACGCGCTCGCCGCGATCGCCTGGCGCTACGATACCAAGCTGCTTCCCGCCGGCCAGCGGCAAGCGTCGGCAGCGGATGTGCAAGCCGCCGAAGATCGCGGTGTCGCGGTGATCGTCGCTCCGTACCGGCACATGCATGCGACCATCGCGCTGACGGCGTGGACGCGGCTGGCGGTGCTCAACCGCCCCGACAACGGGCTCATCTCGGCATTCATCGACACGTACCTGAACAATCTGGCCAACGCGAGCCAGTAGCGCTCACAGCGCATGCACGGCCCCGTCGGCGCTCTCATAGTCGATGCGCAACAGCCACTGTGGGATGAGCTTGTTGGCCGCAAGCCACGCCTGCGCCGATTCCGCGGACGAGGCGTCAAACTCGATCAGCATCTTCTCGCCGATCTGACCCGCAACGATGCGGCACACGCGCACGCCGCTGCTCGCGAAAAGTTTTGTGCAGAGCGTGACGAAAGCGGGCTTCGGCAAACAGCCCAAGGTATGCAGGGAGATATATCGTGCCATTCGACCTCTCATCAGATAGCGGTCTTGTTGCCAGATCGTGATTTTTGGCATTTTGTGACACTATATCTTGGACGCTGCGGACCGCTTAGCGACGGCGGCTGCCTGTCCTCGTTCTGAAGAAACTCGGACTCATTCCGTCATGACCCTACGCCCGCGCGCCTGGGATCTTGCGGGAAGCGCCGCGGCGTGGTGATCTATCATTTCTGTAATAACACATTCGGCGTGCCGTTTCAGGCCGTCGCAGCGGAATTTGCGCGCGCTCATAAGATCCGGATCGTGCGTGTGCTCTCCGCGCATGCCGGACCGAGCGGATGGCAGGTGCTGCGTCGCGGCCGGAGGCTGCTCGGCGCCATCTACAGGCGAAGCAAGCGGCTGTTACGCGGCGCCGGGCCCGAGCCTGACGATCTTCCGACGCTGTACGTCAGCGACGTGAACAGTCCGAAATTCTGGCGAAAGATACGGCGAGGCGACGCTGCAGTCATCACTGGCTTTAACCAAATATTTTCAGGCGAGACCATAGGGCGATTTCGCTCCTGCATCAATCTGCATCCGTCGATCTTGCCCTTGTACCGTGGACCGGTGCCGACCTACTGGTGTATCCAAAACAAGGAGCGTCTGAGCGGCTTCACTTTCCATCAGGTGACGCCCCAAATCGACCGCGGCGAGCCCATCTACCAGCAAGTCGTGCCAATCGAGGACGAACTCGCAGCCGTGGAGCTCGAGCGAAAGATCGGTTGCACGGCGGTGCCCGCCTTCCGACGCCTCCTCGAATACATGGCCTTTGGCGGTGAATGGACGCCGCAGCGTGTCGATGCGTACCAGATCTACACCACGCATCAAAACTATGCGAGCTTTCCTCCTTAGAACGGTAGAATGGCGGAGCCCGCCCCGTGACGTTAGGGCAAGGGCGCGGTCACCTTCACGACGATCTGGCGGCCGGCCGCCCACTGCGTGGTGTTGAAACCGTTATTGATCTTGAGCACGTACTGGTGGTCGAGCAGGCTCGTGCCTTGCACCTCCCAGCCGAGGCCGCGGCCGTCCATGGGCTTGTGCCCGTAAGAGGCGTCTATCTCCCAGTGTGCAGGCAAGCGGCCGTTGCCGCTCAAGAACATCGCCGGGAAGCCGCTGCCATAGCTGGTCTGTAAGGTCGCATAGCGCGAGTGCGCCGCATCGAGATTCCACGTGTATGCGGTGTTCAAGGTATGCGACTGGTCGTGATCCTCAGGCGCGAAAGCGCCCGGCGCGAGTTGGCTTGGGGGGAAAAGGAACGTGCCGCCCGAGACCCCGGCAGCTTCGCTGTGGCTCGCACCGTAGGAGAAGAAGTAGCTGTTCCCGTTTTTCGCGCGGCCGTTGACATTGACCTCAAGACCCACTGCGCGCCCGGTCGCCGAGTTGAACAGCGTGAAGATCGGGGTCGTACCCAACTGCGTCGTGTCCAGGACGTTTGCGACGTTGCGGTACCACAATGTCGCGTAGCCGCGCACCGATGATGAGAACTGATGCGCGAGGCCCGCTTCGTAGACCGAATCCGTCTCGGGCTTGAGGTCGTACACCGGCAGACTCGTGCCACTGCCCGAGAGGATCTGCGCATCGCGCCGCACGTCTTCCAGGGCGGGCGCTGCGTACAAGCGTCCGTAGTAGAAGTGCACGACGTTCTTGCTATCGGTTTGCAGATTCAACTCCAGGCGTGGGCTGAGCTGATTGCCGCCGACGAAACCGGTCGAGCGATCGTATCGCAGCCCGGCGTTGACCGTGACTGCGGGCGAAGCGTAGTATTTATCTTGGACGTAGAGCCCGAGGTTGGTGCCGTGCTGGGCGACATCGTCGGCGAACGACGAGAGCCCATTCACCGGGTCGATGAACTGCAGCCGGAAGCGGCCATCGAAGTTCACCGTGTTACCCGAAAAGCCGGCTTTGAAATTGTGTTTTTCGCCGCCGCGGAACACGGACACCGAGACGCCCTCGTAGTTCGCCCGCCTGTCCTGGAACACCGACGTCGCGCCCGAGCCGAGCAGGTCGCGGGCGGGGTCTGGATAGTACGCAACGCGCCCGGAACGATACCATGGCGCGACCTCGAAGTAGCCCTTGCCGTCCGGGCTCACGCGATTGAAGACCAGGTTGAGAAAGCGATCGTACTCGTGCTGGCTGTTATCGGTGCCGGGCAGGGAGAAGTTGCTGTCGTTCGGATTGTTCGCAAGCGTGTTGATCGGGATCTGGAAGGCGCTATACTGGTTGGAGAAATCCATCGCCAGCGTGTCGCGGGCATTGGGCGCATAGACAAACCGCGCGAACTCATCCGCCTGATTGTTGTTGTCGTGTTCCGGCACGTTCGTAGGCGAGTCCAAGCCGCGGCTGCTGCGCTGCAGGTTGGCGGAAATGAACGCGCGGAACGGACCCGCGCCCGCGCTCTGCGTGAGGGAGATCCCGCTCAAGCCGTAATTACCGGCGCTGAAGGTCAGTGCGCCGCTGGGATGACCAGTCAAGTCGCTCGCGCGCTTGGTGATGATGTCGACCACCGCTCCTTGGCGCTGCCCGCCGAATTCGGCCGGCATCGCGCCGGTGAAGACCTCAAGGCGTTCGACGTCGCGCGGATCGATGATCTCGGCGAACTCCGACGACGCCGTCTGCGGGATCGGCACGCCATCGACTTCATAGGCGACGCCGTGGAAACCGCGTGCGACCGGTTCGTTATAGGAGAACGGGACCACGCCGGGCACGGTTTCGGTCACCTTGGCGAGCGACGTGTTACCGGGCAGCGCGCGGATGGTTTGGCTCGAGACGACGCCGACGCTGGCCGGTTGCCCGGTGACGATCGAGGAGCGGGTGACGATGCGCCCCAACATCTTTGCGGAAAGGTGGAAGCGCACGCTGACGCTGTTGCCAGAAGAAACGGTAAGGATTTCGGCCGCGCTCGAAAAGCCGGCGGCATCGACCGAGATGGTGTACGTGTCGAACGGCACGCGCGGAAAGGCGAAACGACCGGCCTTATCCGTCGTCGCGCTGAGTGCCGGCCCGCTCTCGGGCCGCAGTGCGACCAGCGCGCCTGCAACCGGTCGACCCGCAGTATCGTCAACGCTGCCATTGACCGAGCCGTAGACGTCAGCGCGCACTGGCGAGCCCACCAGC
Source organism: Vulcanimicrobiota bacterium (assembly GCA_030948745.1). Lineage (GTDB taxonomy): Bacteria > Vulcanimicrobiota > Vulcanimicrobiia > Eremiobacterales > Eremiobacteraceae > JALYZS01. Next base: position 3,746 of record JALYZS010000146.1, read on the forward strand.
CCCGCCAGACCGATGACCAGCAGCAGACCCAAAATACATTTCGCGTGATGCGATCGCATAAAACCCTCCACACCAATGCTGCAACAAAAGGAAATGCCGCGGCACGGGCACGTGCTGCGGTGGCCTTCAGCGGGGCGGAGGGCGGTTGGCGATACCGAGCGAGAGCAGCGGCGCACCGCCGAAGGCGGCGCCGATGAATGTGCAGCGAGGCGTAAAAAGCGGACTGCTGATCGGGCCGTTCTGCAGCCGGCGCACGAAGCTGCCTAACATGCATGCGATGCGCCGGCTGCGCAAAACGACGGCGTCGGCGAACGCGTAGGTCGCAAGCGCGAGCACGATGCCGACAATGGCATAGACGAAGACCGCCGACACGTGGGCAGGCCCGAAAATCGCGGCGATGCTGGGATGCGCCGCACCTGACAAGCGTTGCTCGAGCAGTTCGATCGCAGTGACCGAGATGAACTGGAACGACAACACGAACGCTACCGAACGAGCTCGACCAAGACGCAGGACTTCAGCCAGGGTTGGGAGCGCGAGGCTGGATGGCGTGAAAGACCGGCGCGGCCACAGCCGGCGAAACGCGGCAAAAATCCCGATGCCCGCCGCGAAGATGGCGGTCTCGAGCACGATCGATTGCGCCGAGTGGGCGTAGCTCGCCCGAGCCTCACCGAACCATCGCAGGCTTTCTACGCCGAGCTGCACGCCGTGGCCAGCGGCAGCCGCAAGCCAGGCTGCTGCGCACAGCAGCGGCAGGCCAGCGAGGCTTCGATAGCGGGACAGTCGCATAAGCTAGAGACGGTTTTCGCGACAGCTCGGGCCATCACTTTTTTTGAAGAATTTCAGCTGATCTTTATACGATAACCCCTACACGGTATATTTCGCAACCATGCAAACATCACATCGCCCACGCCTCCAGCTGTGCTATATAGCCGCCATCGTGTTCGGCGCGATCGTCACGCATCTCGTGTCCGAGTTCGCCGGTATGGGTTCGGCGGCGGACGGCGTCGTGTTTTCCATACGGCATGTCTACCTCGGCCTCGCCGCCGGCGCTTGCGCGTGGCTGGCGGTGCGCGAGATGCTGCGGTTGCGCGCCAGCAGCGGCAGCTGGCTCGATTTCAAGCGCGCGATCAGCACCGTCACGTCTTCAGCGCGCCTGCGCGGTTGGCGATTCTATCTCGTGACGGCCGGATTGCAATGTGCGGTCGCCATCGCAAGCGCCGTCGGCGAAGGCTGTTTTTTTTGCGGGCACGACGTGCTTGCGGCCCTGATCGGCGCGTTATGCAGCGCGCTGCTCTTAGCCCTCGGCGTGTGCGCCCTCGCTGTCCGGCTGCCGTCGCTCGCCATCGCCATGATGCGGTTCGTCGGAACAGCAGCAGCCGTCTGCGGCAAGACGTGGTCGGCCGCCCAAAACACCGCTGTCGTCTACAAACGGTTTCACTGGTTCGAGGCGCTCTTCAACCGCCCGCCGCCAGCCTTCCAACGCGCCTGATCTAACTCTCCACCTTTTCTATTCCAGCGCAGGTCGCGCTGTGATTGACGTTGGGAGCCTCTTTCATGTCCAGTTCCGCCAAAATTCGTTATGCGATCTCATTGGGGTGCGCGTTGGTCGCGCTCCTCATCCCGTTGCTTGCCCGCGCCGCGGTCGTCGTACAAGGACACGTCGTCGATACGCGCGGGAACATGGTCAGCGGCGCGACGGTCACCCTCGCCGGGGCGAATCGCACCATCGAGACGCTTTCGCACCCGGGTGGATCGTTCGCATTCGTCAACGTCGTGGAGGGCGAGTACGAGCTGCGCGCCCGAGCCGCTGCCGGCACGGCGGCGTTGCATGTCGTCGTCGCCGGCGCGCCGGTGGCCGTCGAGTTGCACTTGACGCTGCAGACCTTAGGTCGCGTCGTCAGCGTTTCTTCTGCGCCGTCACTGCGCAGCGGCGGGTCAACGCTCATCTCGGCCGCGCAACTGGCGCACTCGCCCGCGAGTAATAATCTCGCCGATGTGTTCGTGCAACTGCCCAGCGCGGCGCGCGGCTCCAACGGTCAGATCCACATCAACGGCGATCATGGCGACATCAACTACTCGCTCGACGGCGTGCCGTTGCCGCAAGCGCTCAACCGCGTCATCGGCTCCGAAGTGGATCCGTCCGACGTGGGCTACCTGGATGTCATCGAAGGGGCCTATCCAGCCAAGTACGGTGGGAAGTTCGGCGCCGTGGTCAACATCGCGACGGTGGCGGGGTCCGGAGCGCACGGCGGCTACGTCGAGACCTCGGCCGGTTCGCGAGGCGATGCCACGCTGTCGCTGCTGCATCACAGCGCGCTCGGGCCGCGCGGCGGCATGACGCTGTCGCTACGGCAGGCGCGCACGCGTTGGGCGCTCGACCCGCCCGTCCGCGACGCCGCGCACGACCGCGGCAGCACCGCCAATCAGTTCGTGCGGGTCACGCTGCCCGCGGGCGTCACCGACAGCTGGAACTTCGATCTCAGCCATGTCGCGCAGACGTTTCAGATCCCACCCGACACCGCCAACGGCACACCTGCCAACAGCGACGACGTGGAGACGCAAAACGACGCGTTCGCGTCTGCGAGTTTCCATCACGCGATCGGCCTCGATGGTGCGCTCACGGTCAATGCCTTTGGCAAAGCCTCGACGTTCGAGGACTTTCCAGATCCGGCCAACGATTTCGCCGCAGCGCCTGGGGAC
>JALYZS010000160.1 GCA_030948745.1 Vulcanimicrobiota bacterium
AGATGTAGCCCAAATTATAATGGTTGACATATTCGAACGGGTTGTGTTCTTCGGCGCGCTCGTATTCGGCTTCCAGATCGCTCAGCTTGCCCTGATCGGCGTAGCTTTGCACCAAGTTGGCGAAGCCTTCTGACAGCGGCAAGCTACTGCGAAACTCCGCGATGGCTGCGTCCAGGTTGTCGAGCGCAGCGTAGACGCCACCGAGCCGGTTGTGCACGTCTTTGTTCGCGGGGTCATGGGCAAGCACGATCTTGTAGGCGCTCAGCGCTTCCGTATAATGCTCCAGGCGATATTCGACGTCGCCCAAAAGCTTTTGTGCGGCCATGTTGCCGGGTTCGAGCGCGACCGCTTGGTGCAGCAGCTCGCGCGCGGTCTGATTGTGGCCCTGCGCCGACGCCGTCTCGGCTTGAGCCAGGAGCTGCGCGGCACTCTGCGCGTGGGGTTGCGGCGTCGGGCTGGCTGCCCGAGCAGACGCGCCGCAGACAGCGGCACAGATAAGGCACACGAGGAACAGCTGGAAAGTTGCTTTCTTCATGGTTAGGTAGAGTATAGCGTTCGACGGCGCAGTCCGCAATCGCTTGCCGGTAAGGGGGCTCGGCGGCACCAAGCGAAGGGACCCGCTGGGTGCATCCTTGCACGCTCAGCGGAGTCATCATATATGAAAATCGTCTCCCCGGTCCCGTCCTTCACGGCCACGCACGGGCTCGCTGTCGCCACGGCGTGCTGCGCCGCCCTGCTCTGGGGCTGTCCGAACCCGAACGCCATCGGCGTGCAGCAGACCGGCTCCATCCGGGCGTCGTGCGTGCTCGCGAGCAACGGCCAACCCGTCGTCGACGCGCTCGTCGCGGTCAATGCCACCCAAACCGCGCACTCCGGTTCCGACGGAGTCGCCTTGCTCACCGGCGTACCCATCGGGCCGCAGAACGTCACCGCCGATGCGCCCGGACTGCACGGTGGCCCGGTCCCCGTCCAGGTGACGGAAAACAACACCTCCAGCGTCACCGTCCAGATGTCGCCCAGCCAATGATCGCCTGAGCCGCCCCGCGTGCGCTGATTGCCTGAACTTCCCGAACTCGAGCTGCTGCGACGCTCGCTCACCGGCTACGCCGGCGGCAAGAAGATCCTCCACGTCGCGCTCAATCCCGCGCGCGCATTCGTCATCCGCTACCCGCCTGCGGACTTCGCTCAGGCGCTCAGCGGCCGCACCCTCGACTGCGTCGAACGGCGCGGCAAGTTCTTGTTGTTCCGGATGCGCGACGAGGGCCCGACGCTCATCATCAATCCAATGCTGAGCGGCCGTTTCGCGTACTGCAGCCGGGGGGCGCCGGCATTGCCCTCGACCTGCTTCACGTTGCAGCTCTCCGGCGGCGAGGACATCCGCTTTCTGGACAACACGATGATGGCGCGCGTGTACCTGAGCGCTGATCCTTCGGCGAGCGTGCCTGCCTTCGACGACATAGGACCGGACGCGCTCGATCCGGCGCTGGACTTCGACACCTTCGCCCAGCGGCTGCGCAAGCACCGCGGCGAGATAAAGAACGTGCTGCGCAACCAGTCCTTCGTGGCCGGCGTCGGCAACGCATATGCGGACGAGATATTGTTCGAGGCGCGTATCCGACCGCTACGGCGAACGTCGACCCTCGACGAAGCCGAGCGCCGTGCCCTATACGACGCGCTACGCAAAGTCTTGGAAGACTCGGTCGCAACCGTGCGAGCGAATTATGAGGCGAAAAAACACCCGCTGCACAAGCAGAACCGCTCGTTCATGAAAGTGCATGCCAAGGGCAAAGCCGCCTGCCCGCGCTGCGGTCACCGCATCTCATCGGTGCACAGCGGCGGTGAAAGCACGTTTTTCTGTCGCGAATGTCAGAAATAGACGCGAGTCCGTCATGTGAAACGACATATGTCCAAGGTGACCGCTGCACGCTCCGCCAGCGGGCTAAAAGCCGCTGCTGCACCTCCACGAAGCGGCGCTCATCATCCCAAGCATGGCACGCGAAAGGAGCGTCACGTGGCGGTTGCCTCGGCGGATAAATCGGCCATTGATTTCATCAAGAAGAACGGCGCCAAAATCGTCGATTTCAAGTTCATCGACATGCCCGGGATGTGGCAGCACACATCCATCCCCGCAGATCAAGTCGATGTGGATACCCTCAACAACGGCATCGGCTTTGACGGCTCGAGCATCCGTGGTTTTCAAGAGATCCAGGAAAGCGATATGCTCTTGCTGCCGGATCCGGCGACGGCGCGCATGGATCCGTTCTGCAACATCCCCACCGCGACGTTCATCTGCAACGTCTACGATCCGCGCAAACAAGAGCTCTACACACGCGATCCGCGCAATGTGGCCACGCGCGCCCAGGCGTACCTGGCCAAGACGAATGTCGCGGACACGGCATATTTCGGGCCTGAGCTCGAGTTCTACATCTTCGACCACCTCAGCTTCGACACCAATCCATACGAGACCGGGTACGCGATCGACTCCGAAGAAGCGCACTGGAATGCGGGTCAGAACGATGGCGCCGCAAATCTGGGCTACAGCCTACGGCCGAAGGAAGGCTACTTCCCGGTGCAGCCGTCTGACAAGTTCATGGATATCCGCTCCGAGATGGTGCTGGCGCTGCAAGACTGGGGCGTGCGGGTGGAGATGCACCACCATGAAGTGGCCACGGCCGGACAGACCGAGATCGACATCCGCTACGCGCCGCTGCTGGAACAAGCCGACAACGTCATGGCCTACAAGTACATCACGCGCAACGTCGCCCGGCGGCATGGCAAGACCGTGACCTTCATGCCCAAGCCGCTCTTCGGCGACAACGGCTCAGGCATGCACGTGCACATGAGCCTGTGGAAGAACGGGAAGAATCTGTTCTACGCAAGCGATGGCTATGCAGAGCTCTCGACGCTCGCGCACTCCTACATCGGCGGCCTGCTTACGCACATCGACGCGTTGATGGCGTTCTGCGCGCCGACGACGAATTCGTATAAGCGGCTCGTGCCCCATTTCGAAGCCCCCGTCAACGTGGCGTTCTCGAAAGGCAACCGCTCTGCGGCCATCCGCATTCCCATCTTCTTCACCGGTCCGAAGTTCTCACGAGCCAAGCGGGTGGAATTCCGTCCCCCCGATCCGAGTGCTAATCCTTACCTGGCTTTTGCGGCAATGCTGATGGCCGGGCTGGACGGCGTCAAGAAAAAGATCGATCCCACGAAAGCCGGTTTCGGCCCGCTGGACAAGAACATCTATGACCTGCCGGCGCGCGAGGCGAAGCGTATCCGATCGGTACCCGGCAGTCTTGAGGAATCGCTCGACGCCCTCGCCGACGATCATGACTTCCTGCTGGAAGGCGGCGTGTTCACCGAGGAACTCATCGCGACGTGGGTCGAGTACAAGCGCACCAAAGAGGTCCACGAGGTCAAGATCCGGCCGCACCCCTACGAGTTCTACTTGTACCACGACCTGTGATCGCGGCGGCGGCCTGCTCGAAGGGCAGGCGCCCCCCGACTCCAGCGCCGAATCCGTAGCCAATGGCTTTCGGGAAATGGCAGAGCACGCCGCAGCCGCCAAAGCTGTGGCGTTTGCTTGTGATGCTGGGGACGGTCATCGCCGTCATGATCTGGCTGCAGCGCTATGCAGCCTTCCACGCGGCGCACTAAAGCGGTGCAAACGCGCGTCAACCCGGATATCTTCAAGAGCTACGATATTCGCGGCATCTATCCGGGCGAACTCGACGAGCCCGCCGCGGAATCCATCGGCCGGGCCTTCGTCCAGTTCGTGGGGGCGCAGACGGTGGCCGTCGGCCGCGACATGCGTTTGAGCTCGCAACCGCTGTTCGAGGCGTTCGCGCGCGGGGTCATTGCCCAAGGCGCGGACGTGGTCGATCTGGGGTTGACGTCGACTGACGAGCTGTATTTCAGCGTCGGGCACTTCGATTATCCAGCGGGCGCGATGATCACCGCCTCGCACAATCCGAAAGAATACAACGGCTTCAAGCTGTGCCGCGAAAAGGCCATCGCGTTGTCGGCCGACACCGGCGTGTACGCGATCCGCGATCTCGTGCTGCGGGGCGACTTCGCGACACCCGCTCGGACGGGCAGCCTCGTGCGGCGTGATCCCTTGCCCGAATTTGTCCAGCATTGCCTTTCGTTCATCGATGTGGCCGCGATCAAACCGCTGCGTATCGTCGTGGATTGCGGCAACGGCATGGGCGGCCTCATCGTGCCTGCCGTCTTCCAGCATCTGCCGCTTGAGGTCATCCCGTTGTACTTCGAGCTGGACGGCACATTTCCGAACCATCCCGCGAGCCCGATCGAACCTGAGAACATGCGCGATCTGCAAGCGGCCGTGCGCGAGCACCGCGCCGACCTGGGCGCGGCCTTCGATGGCGACGCCGACCGCGTCTTCATCACCGACGAACGCGGCCAGCTCGTCGGCGGCGACATGGTCACCGCGCTGGTGGCGAAGATGCTGCTGCGTAAACATGCAGGCGCGACCATCTTGTACAACCTCATCTGCTCGCGCGGCGTGCCGGAGCTCATCGCGCGTGAGGGCGGCCGGGCGCTGCGCACGCGCGTCGGTCATTCCATCATCAAGTCGATCATGCGCGAAGAAAATGCGCTCTTCGGCGGCGAGCACTCAGGCCATTTCTACTTCCGCGACCATTACTTCGCGGATTCCGGGCTCATCGCGCTCCTGGTCGTCCTGGAGCTGATCTCGCGCGAGAACAAGCCGGTGAGCGCGTTGCTGCAGCCGCTCGACCGGAGATTCCGATCGGGCGAGATCAACAGCCGGGTCGCGGATAGCGCCGCAAAAGTGCGCGAACTGGAAAGCCGCTATGCGGATGCGCAATCCATCGACCATCTTGACGGCATCACCGTGCAATACGCAGATTGGTGGTTCAACGTGCGTCCTTCCAACACCGAACCGCTCCTACGCCTGAACCTCGAGGCCGACTCGCCCGCATCGCTCGCGCGTCGACGCGACGAAGTGCTGGCACTGATCCGCGGTTGACATGCCGCGCGTCGTGAGTCGCGCATGAGCGCGCGCACCTTCGGACCGTCGGTCTTCGCCGTGGGCGATGGGACGGCGCAGCAGGGTTACCTGCGCGTCGAGAACGGCCGTGTGACCGGCTTCGAC
>JALYZS010000166.1 GCA_030948745.1 Vulcanimicrobiota bacterium
GCCCAGCTCGGCGACGAAGTGGAAGCGGCGCGGACTGCGTTGTTGCGTGCGCAGCAGCAGCGCAAGACGCGCGCTCACGCGCTCGTCGAGGCGCGCGCCGAACACGCCGCGACCGGCGCCGACTTGGAGCGTTTCACGCAAGAGCGCGGCGTGGCTGAAAAAGAGCTGCACAACGTGGTCGCCGGCCTCGAGAGCGCGCGCCTGCGCCGCGACGAATCGGTGCGCGCGGCGCGCGCACTGGAAGCGGCGTACGAGGAAGCGCAGCAGCGCAGCCGGCAGCGTTCGGGTGAACTCGAGCGGCTGCGCATCCGCTTGGCCGAGATCGACGCCGAGCTCGCGTTGCTGCAAGAGTCCTTCGCGCAGAACCCGGCCAGTGCGCAGGAGTGTGAAGCCATCCAAGCGCGGCACGCGGATTACGAGGGCGACGCCGACGCCGATGTGCGCCGTCTGCGCGACGAGATGGTGCGCCTGGGCAATGTGAATCTCAACGCGCTTGAGGACAGGGCGGCGACCTTGGAGCGCTGCGAGTTCTTGCGCGCGCAGATGCGCGACCTCGAACTGGCGCGCGGCGAAATCCTGGCGAGCATCGCGGAGATGGATGCGGAATCGCTGCGGCAATTCAATGCGGCGTTCGAAAAAGTGGCGCTCGCGTTCGCGCAGACCTTCACGCGTCTTTTCAACGGCGGCAACGCCAAGATGTGGATCGCCCCGAACGAGGATCCGACGGAAGCCGGCATCGAGATCTCGGCACAGCCGCCAGGTAAGAAAATGCAGCACCTCAATCTGTTGTCCGGCGGCGAGCGGGCGTTGACGGCGGTGGCCCTGATCTTCGCGACGCTGCAAGTGCGACCCAGCCCCTTCTACATCTTCGACGAGATCGACGCGGCGCTGGATGAAGCCAACATCGGCCGTTTCGGCGGCCTGCTCGCGGAGCTCGCGAGCCGCTCGCAGATCATCATCATCACCCACAACAAAGCGAGCATGACGTTGGTTGACCGCATGTACGGCATCACCATGGGCGAGCCGGGGGTGTCCAGCATCCTTTCGCTCGCGCTGGAGCGGGCAGGTGCCCGCGCCTAGCCGGACCGCACTGCTCTCGCTCTCCGACCGCAGCGGACTGGAAGAACTAGCCGGAACTCTCAGCGCGCAGGGGTTCCGCCTCGTCGCCACCAGTGGCACGGCGGCAGCGCTACAGGCGGCCGGGTTTGCGTGCCTCGCGGTCGAGGACGTCACGCGGTTCGCGCCCATCTTGGGTGGGCGTGTGAAGACGCTACACCCCGCGATCTTCGGCGCGATCCTGGCCGACACCGACCAGCCAGCGCACCACGCGGACTTGGAACGGCACGGCCTGTCGCCGATCAGCGTTGTCGCCGTCACGCTCTATCCTTTCGAGCAAACGCTCGCGCGTCACGATGCGACGCACCAGCAGATCGTGGAAGACATCGACGTGGGTGGCGTCGCGCTGTTGCGTGCCGCGGCCAAAAACTACGAGCATGTCTGCGTGCTTTCGCATCCCCGCCACTACGAGGAGTTCCGGCATGCGTCGCGGTCGGGATTCCCCGATCGTAGCACGCGCCGCGTATGGGCCGCCCGCGCGATGGCGCTCGTCTCGCGCTACGATTCGCTGATCGCCGGCTATCTGCAAGGCCAATGCGGCGATTTGGCAGACCCGCTCGTGCTTGCCCTTCCTTTAAAGCACCGGTTGCGTTACGGCGAAAATCCCTGGACCCAGGCCGCCTTCTATCACGACGATGACGTCGCCGATGTCGCGCAGCTATCTGGCAAGACCTTGTCGTACAACAATATCCTGGACATCGACTCGTGCCTTCGGCTCATCGCGCCGATCGACGAGCCGGCGGGCTTCCCGGCCGCCGCCGCAGCGGCGAAACCCGTGCGTGCGGCCATCGTGAAGCACACGCTGCCGTGCGGGTTCGCGGCCGCAACGGTTGTTGGCGACGCGGTGGATTCGGCACTCGGCGCTGACCCTATTTCCGCTTTTGGCGGTATCGTCGCCGTGAACGCGCGCATCGACGAACGCAGCGCCACGTCGTTAGCGGGCCGCTTCTTAGAGGTGGTTGCGGCGCCGGCGTTCGATCCGCTCGCGCTGCAGCTGCTGCAGCGCAAGAAGAACCTGCGCCTCTTGACCTTCGAACCTGACCTTCCCGCGCGGCTCCGCGCCAGCTTAACGGTGCGTTCGGCGCTCGGCGGTGTCCTCGCCGAACGACCCGACCCTGAAGCGCCACCGGATGCCTGGACCTCGATGACGGACACCCGGCCGGACGCGCGGCAGTGGCGCGACTTGTTATTCGCTTTCGGCGCCGTGCGGCAAGTGAAATCGAATGCCGCGGTCGTCGTGCGCGACGAGACGGCCATCGGGGTGTGCGGCGGCCAGACGAATCGCGTCGCGGCGGTTGAGCTGGCCTGCAAGCGTGCCGGCACGTTGGCCCGCAGTGCGGTGCTGGCGACGGACGGATTTTTTCCATTCGCCGATGGTATAGAAGCCGCGATCGCTGCGGGCATCTCAGCAGTCGTCGCACCATCCGGATCCATCCGCGACGCCGAAGTCGTGGCGGCCGCACGCGCCGCGAAGATCGCACTCGTCTTCACCTCACGCCGATACTTCCTCCACTAGGGACGCTCGTGTTCGGCGCGGCGCCGCACGCTCGCGCGCCGCAGCTCGTAACGCAATTCGCCGTGCAGCATGTGCGCACTGAGCAGGCCCGTCACCGTGACCTCGGCGTAGGCCCGTAGCCGGGGCGAGCTGAGCGGATAGACGTCAAAGCCGACCGCCACGCTATCCGCAGCGCAGCACGCCATGATGCGTCGCGACACCGTGGGGGGCGTGCCGGCTGCTGCAGGCGTCCATTCGCCGCTGACGGTCAGGCTCGTCCCCACGACGCGCCCCGGATCGGTGTCGATGCGCTCGAGGGCTGCGAACATATCGCCCGAAAAGGCGTGCCCGACGGATGCGGTTCGGACGCCGCCCGGCGGCGGCACCGGCGCAAGCGGCAACAGCCACGCCATGCCGATACCGGCGGCGATCAACGCCTCGCGCTGCAGAATGCGATTGCGTCGCGCCGCTGCGCCTAACGAGATCAATGCCGCGAGCGTCGCCCAACCAACCCAGCTCGACATCGTGGTCAGGAACGGATAGGCACCTCGCCAGAGGCTGCCGCCGAGCAAGCCACTGAGAAAAGGCAACATCACCAGCGTTGCGCTGACGCGACGGCGCATGCGCCGGCGAGGGCGACGAGCGCCGCACCTGCGCTGCTGCACATGACACGCAACCCGAAGTGGCGATACATCAACCCCAACTGCCGCCAGTCCAAACACTGCGCCGCGAAGATAAAGGCGATCTGATCGCAGGTCGAACGGAAGAACGATCGGGCGAGCAAAGCGTCGGCGGTCGAGCACGGGGAGATGAGAGCGCCCGCGACGGCCGCGGTGAAGGGCGATGCGTGGAACAAGGCGCCGGCTGCGAAGGCCAGGACAACCGATCCGATTGCAGCTGCGCAGCTGAAGTTCGCGAATCCGTGCGCGAGCAGCGGCGCAATCCCGAGCTGCTCCGCGGCAGGCCGCGCGGTCACGCAACATCGACTGCGCGGGTCTTCAATCCCCAAGCGATCGCGACATAGGAGCAGGGCGCTCAACGCCGCTGCAAGCAAACCAGCCCCGCTGCGCAGGAGCACCATGCGTGCGCCGAACGTGCGCCACGTCGCGAAGAGCGCCATCGGCCCGCAGCACGCTGCCAAGGTCAACGCGAAGCAGCTGAGCCAGCGCGGGGAGGTACGCAACGCGGGCGCATAGCCGAACAACGTGCAATCGCACGCGCCGAAGAGCAGCGCGGCGACCGGTGCAAGACCTCGCAGCGCTGGTGCGATCGAGCCTGCACATCGGATGGAGACATGCTCTGAAAATCGCAGCGCGACCGCCGCCGCCAGGCCACCGGATAGGATGTAGGGCGCTGCGCCAGCCAGCATCGAGGTCCAGTACACGAATGCCAGCCATAGCATGTGCGCCAAGGACGCGAGCATGGCTGCTGAGGGCGGCGCGTGGGCGGCGGCAAGTGCGCACGCAAGCAGCCAGGTCAGCCGCGAGGCGGCTGCGATGCGCAAGTAAGCACCGCCGCGACGCCGAAGGGTCCTTGCGAATTGCAACAGATGAGCGTCGGTCGTCTTGCGGCCGCTTTGGTTTGACATTCAGTGAAAGACATCACCGCACCACGCGGCACGTTTGACATTCTTCCCCCCGAGTCGTCGCAGTGGCAAGCGCTCGAACGGATCATCGATC
>JALYZS010000172.1 GCA_030948745.1 Vulcanimicrobiota bacterium
GTACGCAACCGGTCGGACGGCAGCGTGGAGATCCTGGCTGAAGGGGAACCGCTGGCGCTCGCGGCGTTGCGGCAGTGGTGTGATCGGGGACCAAAGGGCGCGCACGTCGAGAAAGTGGCAACGCTGCCGGCGGCTGCGAGCGGCGAATTCCGCGCTTTCACGGTGCGCGACTAAAGGCGACGGTGGCGGCGCGTCAAGCGCGCAAGATCCTCTGGACGGTCGACGTCGGCAAAGACATCCTCGTTCACTGCCTGCACGAACTGAAGCCGCTTTTTTTGGGACTGCGCGTAGCGCTTGGCACCGTGATCACCCCGCAGGCGTGTCAGCGCGGCGAAATCGGAGCGCGGAAATAACATCGGCGTCCCCCAAACCCCCGATGCTCGGAGGGCGGCGATACCGTCACGCTGTGCGGCGAACACGCGGATGAGGCCATCGATGTCCGCGGCGCTGACCAGCGGCTGGTCGGCGACGACGAACACGCAGGCGTCGTCATGCGCGTGCTGTGCCACACCGCACCGGATAGAGGAAGCAATGCCGTCGTCCCAGCGCGGATTGCACAGCACGCAACAGCGTCGTGTTTCGACACTGGCGAGCAGCGCTGCCGCGTTTGCACCGCAGACCAAGGTGCAGCTCATGGCGCGCGAGGCACAGACGCTATCCACGACATGCTGCAATAAGGGCTTGCCCTCGAAACTGGCGGCGAGCTTGTGGTGGACGGCACCGAAACGCCGCCCCGCACCTGCAGCCAGGATCACACAGCCGACACGCGGGGTGGTCATAGCTGCCACAGGCGAGGAGTTGCACGGTGCTGCGCCGCGGCGACGGTCGCTCGTAACGGCAGATCGCCCAGCAGCGCCGCGAGTTCGGCCGCGCTGCCGCCCGGCCCATGGTCGGCTTTATTGATGAGCACCGCGCATTCGGCGGATGGTGCTTGCGCTTTCACGCGCGTGATGTAGTGAGCGATGATCGCTGTGACGTGTTGCGCTTGTACGGTCTCGCCCCGGGCTATGCCGCTCACATGCGCGAAAAGCTCGGGGCGGTGCAGGTGCTCGGCGTCAAGCGGCGCGCCGATGGCGTCTTGACCAACGACGATTACGGCCAGCGTCGTCGTCTGGCCCAGCACCGGCTCATGTCCGGCCGGCGCCTTGAACGGCTTCATGCGCGCGCCATCCGCTTCGTTGACGATCTGGGCACCGCACTGCTCGAAAAGAAAATCAAGAGCGCTTGTGTCCACCTGCTGCAGCCGGTCCGGCCGCGACCGCTCGCCGAGCGCGATCAAACCGGTTTCCCCCACAGCCGCTCGCAACGCGTCTGGCGGCATGCCTTCATGCCAAAGGACGAGCCATACGTCGTTCGGCGGAGCACCAGCTTTCGTTGTTGCGCTGGCAATCGTCAACCGCTCCCGGGCCAGCTCGCGCGCGAGCGACCACAGCGTCGTCGTTTTGCCACCGCCGCCGACGAGGGCGATGTGCTCTCGTGACCGCAACCCGAACGCCTCACACCAGGTGGCGCATTCGCGCACGGATGCCGCCTTAGGCATACGGAGCCAGGACCTCGAGCATCGCCGCGTGTACATGCCCGTTGGACGCGACGAGCCGCGCACCATCGAGCGTCGCGCCGCCGCCGCGGTAATCGCTTGTGCGGCCACCCGCCTCCGCGACGATCAACATGCCGGCTGCGATGTCCCATGCATGCAGCCCCGGTTCCCAAAAGCCGTCGACACGGCCCGCCCCCACGTAGCACAGGTCGAGCGCGGCCGAACCGTCTCGGCGGATGGCTTGCGCGGCCGAAAGGAAAGCGGTGAATGGCGGCAGGTTGGCGGTTTGGTCGGCGACGTTATGCGCGGGGAATCCGGTGATCAACAATGCGTCGCGTAGATCAGCCTGCGCCGACACGTGCAGCGCGCTGCCGTTCAACACGGCTCCGCCCCCGCGGCGCGCGCTGAATTCCTCGTCGGCCATGGGATCGAAAACGATACCGAATTCCAATACCGCGTCGCGCTCCAAGGCGATGGAGACGCAGAAACAACGGTAGCCATGGAAATAGTTGGTCGTGCCGTCCAGCGGATCCACGATCCAACGGTCGCCACCCGATGCGCCGCTGCTGCCGCCCTCTTCTCCGAGGAATTGGTCGTGGGGAAAATGCTGCAGCACGAGCTGCTTGATGAGCGCTTCACTGGCGGTGTCGGCTTCGGTCACGAGATTGGTGCGCAGATCCTTGGCTTGGACGCGCAGATGCGAGCCGAGTTTCGATCGTAAGAATGACCCCGCGCTGCGTGCAGCCTCACGTGCCAGGGAGAACTTCGCATCCAGATCGTCGCCTGGCCTCACGACGCAAGCGGGTGCAGCGACGGGGAGAGAACAACAAAGGCCACAGACATCTCCCTTTCAGATCGGAGTCAGCGGTGCAACGTCAGGCAAGCGACGCAATTCGAATCGTCCCGCTCAATCCCCCCGATGTCACAGCAGCAGCCCCCGCATCCGCGCCGCAACTCACCTATCGAGGTGGACCGTTGCTCTGGGCGGTGGAGGTGTTCGTGCTTTTTTGGGGCTCGGCGTGGAAGACCACGAACGCAGACATGGTCATCGCCGCCAACCAGTTCTTCGATTTCATCCTGAGCAGCGCGTTACTCGATCAACTGGCCGAGTACAGCACGGCGGGTTCGCGTATCGGTCAGGGCGTGCACACGGGTTCGGTGGTCATCGACGAGGCGACGCCGGCGAGCGTCAGCGACGCAGATCTGCGTGCGCTGTTGCAGCGCCAGTTGCGCGACAACAGCGCAGTCCCCACAC
>JALYZS010000174.1 GCA_030948745.1 Vulcanimicrobiota bacterium
TGCTCACCCATCCCGAGCGCGACGGTGTCTGCTTCAACGAAGCCGCGATGAACCGCTACGAACATCGCTTGACCGAATGGGCGCGCGAATGTCCGGTGATCGTCGTATGCGCGTGGCTTGCACCCAAAACGCCGACGAGCGAACTGCTCCACAACCAACGGGCGCATCGCGAGTTCGTCTTCGGGGATAGCGTCTTTCTCCAACCCTAACCGCAGCGACGCGGCGACACTGCGTGACGCGGGGCGACTTTCGGTCGCCTCGCGTTGCTTTTGCTCCAGGACTCCCCAAAAGCCGCGAAAAAGGACGCAAAGCGTCATCATCATTCGCGGAAAGGGACCTTTTGGAACGCTCGCTTATTTTGATCAAGCCGGATGCCGTACAGCGTGGACTGATCGGCGAGGTGCTCAGCCGTTTTGAGCGGCGCGGCCTGCAGATCGTAGGCCTCAAGCTCGTGCGGGTCAGCGAAGCGCTGGCGCAGGAACACTATAAAGAGCATGTCGGCAAGAAGTTCTTCGGCAGTTTGGTGGACTACATCACGAGTTGCCCCATCGTCGCCCTAGTCGTGCAGGGTTCCAACGCGGTAGAGATCGCACGTACGACGATCGGCGCGACCAACCCGGTCGCGGCCGCCCCGGGGTCCATTCGCGGCGATTTTGGCATCTCGATCGGACGAAATCTGGTGCATGGCTCCGACAGCCCAGCCAGCGCCGAGCGCGAGGTCAAGATCTTCTTCAAGGACGACGAGCTGCTATCGTACGCACGCAGCGCTGATCAGTGGATCTTCGAGCAATGATCGAAGACGAGATCATCAACGACGACGGCGGTGAAAACCTCGCGATCGTGGACGTGCACGGCCGCGAGATCTTGGACTCGCGCGGCAACCCGACGATCGCTGTGCGCGTGTCGACCTCGAACGGCACGCACGCCGAGGCCGCGGTGCCGTCGGGCGCCTCGACCGGCGCCAACGAGGCGCTCGAACTGCGCGACGGCGACCCGAAGCGCTACGGCGGCAAAGGCGTGTTGGGCGCGGTCGGCAACGTCAATGGACCGATACGTAAAAAACTCATCGGCATGCCGGCCGAGGACCAGCAGCTCATCGACCACACGCTGCTCAAGATGGACGGCACGCCGAACAAGGCCAAGCTCGGCGCGAATGCGATGCTGGGCGTCTCGCTTGCCGTTGCGCGGGCTGCCGCCAAGGCTCGCCGCCTGGAGTTGTTCGCGTATCTCGGTGGCGAGGAGGCGGTGACGCTTCCGGTCCCCATGATGAACGTCATCAATGGCGGCAAACATGCAGAAGGCGCGTTGCAGTTCCAAGAGTGCATGATCGTGCCGCTCGGCGCGCCGTCATTGCACGAGGCGGTGCGCTATGGCGCCGAAGTATTCCACGCACTGGCGAAGGTGCTCAAGAAGAAGGGCTTCGCGACGACGGTCGGTGACGAGGGTGGCTACGCACCGCCGCTGCGACACATCGAGGAAGCTTTGAGTTACATCATCGACGCCATCCGCAGCGCCGGCTACGAACCGGGCAAGGATATCGCCATCGCGTTGGATCCCGCGTCGAGCGAGTTCTACGGCGACGGCAAATATCTCGCAGTCGTGGATCAGCCTGCGCTCTCAGCAACCCAGATGGTAGACCTCTATGAAAAGCTGATGGACGAGTTCCCCATCGTGAGCATCGAAGATGGACTCGCGGAAAACGATTGGCCGGGCTGGACGGAGCTGACGCAGCGCCTGGGCGACCGGCTGCAGCTTGTGGGCGACGACCTCTTCGTCACGAACGTGAAGTTCTTGCAACGCGGCATCGATGAAGGTGTGGCGAACGCCATCCTTGTGAAAGTGAACCAGATCGGCACGCTCTCAGAGACGATCGATTGCGTGAAACTCGCCCAAACGAATGGCTATAACCCGGTGATCTCGCACCGGTCAGGTGAGACCGGTGACACGACCATCGCCGATATCGCGGTCGCCCTAAACGCCGGCCAGATCAAAACGGGCTCCCTATCGCGCAGCGATCGAGTCGAGAAGTACAACCGGCTGATGGCCATCGAGGACATGCTGGCTAAGGCCGCACGTTACCCTGGCTCGTCGGCCTTCGCCAAAAAGCCTGCGCTGGCGCACAAACATTGAAAAGCGTTGACGCGCGACGCGCTTCTCCATATACTTACTTATTGTTGCGTGCGACGGAATCCGGGCCTGTAGCTCAGTGGTTAGAGCGGCCGGCTCATAACCGGTTGGTCGCAGGTTCAAGTCCTGCCGGGCCCACGTGCATGCGACGACGCGCCCCCATCGTCTAGAGGCCTAGGATACCGCCCTTTCAAGGCGGGGACAGGGATTCGAATTCCCTTGGGGGTAGGCTTTTCCGAAGTTTTGATCACGATTCTTGCGCCACGTCACTCCGTCAACATATTGTTTCACGAGAAGAGCCATGGCAAGACGCAACTCCAGGTTCACACCTCACCCATCGGGCTACATCGAGTGACGCGTTTTGGTTTCTCAAAGGAGAGTCGATGAAGAGGGGGAGAGTCGATGAAAGGCATTTTTCGAACAGTTAGCTTGGCATTCGCTGTTCTTCTGTCCGGCATGATCCCACTCGCGGCGGCTGCCGAGCCGGGCTACCAGATGAGCATCACCGGTCCTAAAACCGCGCGCACGGGTCAGGCCGTGATTCTGAGCGCCCGCGGCGTCAATCCAACGAATGGTTACGACGTTTATTTCTTTAGCGCCATCACGTTTGACCCTAAAGTGGTTTCGACGTGTCCCGGCGGAAGAAATGAGGCTGTGAACCTAGCTGAGCAAACCAATAGCGGGAGCATCCTTGCGAGCTCTCTACGCGAGCAACAAGATACTGGAGGACGGTGGTCCGTAGTCTTCGGCGGAAAAGTGTCGAGAGTTGGACGAACGCTAATCTGCGGTTATACGCACGACGGCTTAGGTACTGCATTGGCCACAACGTCGTTCTGGATCACTGCCGTGGCACAAAACAAAAAGCTCGGCTAGGTCGAACGGCCGATGACAAAGCGACTTGCTAGTCTCTGCCGCGCTATCGTGTGGTGCTGCGGCGCCTCATTGCTCCTCGCGCCGCTCGCAGCACGGAGCGATACAAATGCGGCGGGGACTGCATCCAGTCCAGCGCCCGTCACCATCAACAGCTGCGGCCCGCTGATCGATAAGTCGTCTTCGACCTCTGTGGCCGGCATTTCGATACCTGCTTCGACCAGCAACGGCATCGCGATTGAATCGTCAACGACTCGTCGCAAGCGGCCACGCTCGTCAACTTCAGGGTGGAATCCGCCGGTGAGCAGTTCGTCATCCGTGACGTTAGTTCGTTCGCTCCTGGGGTTTCGATCAAACACAAATTTCGTAACGGTGCGGGCCAGGCTTTCATCCTGCCTCAATTCATCACTCCGCGGGTGAAATGCTCGGTCGCTTCGGTAAAGTTCGCCGATGGCAGTAGCTGGCGCAAAGGCCAATTCTCGAATCAGAGCCAGGCCCTGCCGCCCGAGGCGCCGGGCCAACCATCCGCGCTTTCCGCAACGCCGAGGCAACTCATGATCGACAACGCGACGAATTCGGAATTGTTTTTGGTGAAAAGCACGGCGCACGTCGCCGCGTTCAAGGAAACCGATAACTGTTCTCAGATCGCATCTATTTTTGTGGCGACGAGCGGTGACGCATCTGCGACGTACTCGGTAAGACCCATGGCGCACGGCACCTGCACAGCGCAAGTGGCCGACGAGGCGGGGCACACGGTCTCCGTGGCGATCACGGTTCGGTAACACTCGTTAGCCGCGTTTGATCCGGTACAAAACGTGGCGCTGTAGCCGGTGACCTACCGGTAATCGCGGGTGGTCGAAGTCGTCGCTAGGATCATGTGTCATGCCCAGACGTTGCATCAGCTTCTGCGATCGCAGGTTCAACGTCGAGGTCATCGCGACGACCTCCGGCCAACCGAGGGTTCGGAAGACGTGGTCCAAGGCAGCTCGCGCACCCTCGTAGGCGAATCCACGGCCCCAAGCGGGTAATGCGAGCCGCCAGCCGATCTCCTTGGCGGGCGTGAACGGCGCATCAAACGGTACCCGCTGGACGCAGACGACACCCGCGAATGGTATTTCATCCTTGACCTCGACCACCCACCAGCCAAACCCGTTGCGCTCAAGCTCGGAGCGGGCCCAGGACGCAAACTTCTCCGCTTCCGCTCTCGTGTAGGGACGCGGAAAGAATTCCATTACGCGTTCGTCGGCGCTCATGGTCACCCACGGCTCAACGTCTAAATCACGCCAGCCGCGCAACATCAGCCGGCTCGTCTCCAGCGTGGCCACGTTCACGAGCGTGTTCGGTTTTGGCACCATGCGTACAGCGCGTCGTAGATCGGAAACTCAACCTCAAGCAAGGCGTGGTCATCCGCGTACTTGCTTGGCGATTGTGCGTGGAAGCCGGAAGCGATGGCGTAAAGCCCCGCGGACTCCGGTGTGAGCGCGCGGTCCGAGGTGTCGGCGCCGCGGACGATTTTTGCCAGTTCCAAAAGCGCTGGATCGGTCAGCTCATACTTTTTGATGATCGCATCGAACGAGCAGAATGGTCCATCGTGGCCGAGTTCAACGCCCTCGATGTCAAAAGGAATCGCGTGCTCGCGCTGTGCGAAGGTTTGCACCTCTTCGGAGGGTAGGAAAAAGAACTCCGCGTCCTTGTCGATGAAGCGTTGGATCAACCACGGACATGCGATCCGATCCACTTTTGCGTGCGCCCGCGTCACAAATTTCACTCTTGCAACTCCAAGGTGCGGAGGACCGCCCGTCCAGCCATATCCTGAAGCGGCCAATAACTCAAATGCGTTTGCGGGTCCACGGAAACGGTGTGCGCTTCCGGCGCGAGAAACGCTTGGGCGATTTTGGTCACGGTCACACCGCTTCGAAACATCGCGACTATGCCGCTTTCGGCTGCGACGTAGAGAGTGTTGGCCCGAGCGTCCATCGCAAGTACGTCAGGATCGGCCCCGGTCGACCACTTGCCGAGTTGGTGCATCGTTGACAGGTCGATCTCCAGGAGAGTCGCATTGTTCTCGCAGGCTATGAAGGCGTGCCGTCGCGGAGCATCGATCAGCAGGCCGTGATTGCCGTCGCATCCCGTCAGCCTCATCTTTCGTACGATCGCCCTGGCCAACGGGTCGATCTCCACTAATTGTGTCCGTCCCTCAACATTGACGAAGATGTGTCGCGAGTGCGGATCGTACTGCGTATTGCCGACCTCTCCGCCAAGGCTGATGGTGTCGATCCTGACCCCGCGCGTCGCATCGATGACCGTATCGGTATTGCCGTGTTCATCGGAGACGAACAAATGGCCATTTACGGGATCGTATGCGATACCGTCCGGATACACGCCCGCCGCTGCGCGCCATCTTACTTTGAGCGTCGACTCGTCGATCGCGACGAGCTCGTTCGTGCCAGTCGCGCTGGCGTATACCGTGTTCAGACTCGGAACGG
Organism: Vulcanimicrobiota bacterium; assembly: GCA_030948745.1. Lineage (GTDB taxonomy): Bacteria > Vulcanimicrobiota > Vulcanimicrobiia > Eremiobacterales > Eremiobacteraceae > JALYZS01. Next base: position 5,484 of record JALYZS010000174.1, read on the forward strand.
CTAAAAGGCCATGAACCGCTGCTACTCCGGGAATCGTGGCGACCACGCGATGCGCCTGCGTATCGAACACGATTACTGCACTATCGCCCAGATGGGCGATGAAGAGGAGGTGCCGCTGTGTATCGAGACTTTGATAGTCAAGGCGTGTTGGCCGCCCCGAAAGCGTGGCATCAGCGACCAACGTCAGAGGCAACACAGCCGAACGACCTACGGCATCCCCGCATAAGAGCGCGACAAGGACGAGGAAAGCCAAGCCGGCGGGCGCACGGTTCAGGCCCATCCCTAGATCTTACGGGCCTCTTCGACGGCCTCATCCTCCGACCAGGCAGCACCCTCAGCGGCGAGCTTCGCCAGTTGAACCTCATCATAATGCTCCCGCAGTGGCTGGGTGATCCACTCGAAATCCGCCTGTTCCTGCGGATCGCGAGTACGTCCGATTTGCTCCGTCGCCGCCATCGCATAGCCAAGGAGTCGCGCTGCGCGAACCCAATCGTCCTGCCGGACCGCCACGCCGATGAGCAACTCGACGCAGAACGGAATATCGTTGGAGAACCGCTGGTCGTAGATCTTCGCTAACCCAGCGCGGGCGAACGATCGGGCCTGATCAAGGTCACCGAGCTCGAGGTGGTAGAGCGCAAGCTGATTGTCTGCACGCGCGGCAGTATCGCGATCCGCCAGCTGGGCAGACGCGAGGGCGGCTTCCTGCGCGAGCTCGATCGCCCGGCTCAGATTGCCCTCAAGCTTTTCCAAATAAGATAGCTCTACGAGCGCAATCGTCCGGTTGCGTCCGATGCCCCCTCTTTCCCACAACTGCAAACCCTGTGACGAAAAATCCCGAGCACGGTCGAAGCGACCACGCTTTCGGTAAAGCTGGCCAAGCATCTGATAAGCGGTCGCAATGCGAACGCGATAGCCGAGACGGCGCGCCAGCTCCAGTGATTCGACTAAGAATGGCTCGGCCTCATCGAGCTGATTTTGCAATACCAGCGTTTCGCCATGATAGAAAACCGCCCGTGCCAGGAGCGCCTCATCTCCGTGGGCTCGCGCAGCCTTGAGCGTCCGTTCGGTCGTCACGAGCCACTGCGCCCTAGGTGTCACAAACATCAGGCGGCTCAGCGCCAGTCCAAGCTCAACGTTGAGCCCTGGTTCCCGCGCTGGTTCGATAACGGATTTAGCCATCTCGAGCCAACGCATGCCCTCTTGCGCGTTGGAGGTCATCCAAAGGATCCACAGATCGACCGCGAGCCGTGCGCCGAGCAAGGAATTATTCCGCTGGACCAAGCTCCATTCCAGCGCGACGCGGATATTGTCGATCTCCGCTCTACAGCGGGCGATCCAGATCGGTTCCGGGGTGTTCATCCACGTCGAATTGAGTTGTTGGGCGAATCGGCCGAAATATTCGGCGTGGCGCGGGGCGAGCGCTTCGAATCCTCCACCTTGCTTCAGGCGCTCGAGTCCATACTGCCGCAATGACTCAAGGAGCCGGTAACGTTGGGACTCGGCGTCGAGCTCCACGACCACGAGCGATTTGTTCGCGAGCGACGATAGCGTCTCCAAAATGGAGAACTCGTCGAGCGATTCATCGGAACATACGGCGACGGATGCTTCCAGGGTCCAGCCGCCTTGAAAAATGGACAATCGCCGGAAAAGTGTCTTCTCTTCCTCGGAGAGCAACTCGTAGCTCCACTCGATCGCCGCGCGCATGGTTTGCTGACGCGGCAACGCAGCGCGATCGCCGCCCGTGAGTAGACGAAACCGCTCATCGAGCCGCTGCGAGAGTTGCTGGACGCTGAGAATCGCTACCCGAGGCGCGGCAAGTTCGATGGCGAGCGCAATGCCATCCAAGCGGCGACAGATACCGCTCACGATGGCAGCCTTGTCGTCGCTAAAACTGAAGCGAGCATCCGCCGCTGTCGCGCGGGCCACAAAAAGTGCAACAGCCGAATGCTGGAGGGCCTCCTCGGCCGTCAACTGATCGTGCTCCGGCGGCACCCCAAGCGAGGGCATGCGATACACCTGCTCGCCGTGGGTGTTCAGACCTTCGCGACTTGTGGCGAGCACTTTGATCTGCGAAGCCTCTTTCAGAATTGCCGCAACTGCTCGGGAAACTTCGCCGACGACGTGTTCACAATTGTCAAAAATCAAGAGCAGCCGTTTGGTCCTCAGGTAGAGCCGAATCTGATCAAGTAGTGAACGTTCTTTTTGCGGCTGGATATTTAGCGCCAAGGCGATTTCGGGGACGACATACTCGGCGCCCGAAATTGGGGCGAAGTCGACAAACCAGACGCCATCGCCGGACGCATCGAGCAAGTCGGCGCCGATCTGGAGCGCGGCGCGCGTCTTGCCGACGCCTCCGGTGCCGACGATCGTCACGAGCTGCGACTTGACCAGGAGCGCCCTTATCTCAG
>JALYZS010000176.1 GCA_030948745.1 Vulcanimicrobiota bacterium
CTACGATACCGGCAAGCACGACACCACGACGACCGGTTCGCTCACCAAGCCCGGCGGCGCGGCCTGCGGCACGAGCTGCACGAGCATCCTGTACGCCCAATCCTCGGGTATTCACGGCAACTAGAGAAGCCATAGGGGTGACATCGACCGGCCTCAAAGGTCGCCGGTGCGCCCCATCACGCTTCGTACCGAACCGTCTCGACCGATAATATTTTGGGGATTGACCAAGTGGAGGATACGCGTACGCTGATCACGGCCCGCCGGCACTACCAGGGTTTCACGCTCATCGAGCTCATGATCGTCGTGGCGATCATCTCGATCCTGGCTGCTATCCTCATTCCGAACTTCATGCATGCCCGCTCGGAGTCGCAGACCAGCGCGTGCGAGATGAACGAAAAAATGCTTGCAACCGCAGAAGAGGAATACTCGGTCGACCACGGCGGACTGTACATCGCGATCAGCAGCATGACGACGCCCTACCTTTCCGGTCAGCCGACAGATCCCGTCAGCGGTAGCGCCTACTCGATCAACATCGCCTCGGGCGCATACGGCTCTTACCAGATCTCCGACGGTGGCGGTCACGACTCGACGACGATGATCTCAATCCTCAAAGAGGGCGGTGGACAGTGCTCCACTTGCAAATCAGTCCTGTATGACCAAAACGCCGGGATCCGGGGCCAGTAGCCGATTCCGGTCGCTTCGCAGATCGATATGACGGCGCTGTTCGCGATCGTCGCCGCCTTCGTCGGCTTGTGCTTCGGCTCGTTCCTCAACGTCATCATCCACCGGCTGCCGCAAGACCGTTCGGTCGCCTATCCCGGCTCAGCGTGCCCTGCCTGCGGCCACACGCTGGCGGCGTGGGAGAATATTCCGGTCGTGTCGTGGCTCATATTGCGCGGTCGCTGCCACGGTTGCGGCGCCCCGATCTCCGCGCGCTACGTGCTCGTCGAGCTCATGACCGCGGCATTGTTCGCGCTCGCCGTCTTGGTCTTCGGTGTGTCGCTGCAAGCGCTCGGCGCTGCCGTGCTGAGCGCGTATCTCGTCGCCACCGTCTTCATCGACATCGATCATCTGCTCATCGTCGACGCGCTGACGCTCCCGGTGGCCGTCGCCGGGCTGGTCCTCGCGCTGCTCGAAGGCCGGGGCCTCACCGCGCTGGCGGGCGCATTGCTCGGCGCCGTCATTTTCGGCGCGATCCACTATGTGACGCGGGGCACAGGTCTGGGCCTGGGCGATGTGAAGCTCGCCGCCTGCTTAGGACTTTTCCTGGGACTGCACAATGCGCTCGCCGCGTTCGCGGCGTCGTTCGTGCTTGGTACGATCATCGCGCTGCCAGTGCTCATCGTAAGGAAGCGGCGGCAGCGAGACGTACTGCCGTTCGGTCCGTTCCTCGTGCTCGGCGCGCTCCTCATGACCTTTGCTCCGGGGTTCATCTACGGCCCCTACGCGCAGTACCAAACTTTCGTCTATCGCCACTTAGGCGCACCCTGAACGCCTTCACTCAACGCCTGTGAGTGCCGATACTAGGAGTACGCGCGACGTATGCTTGCGCGGCGGACTGATGATTCGTCCGTCCTTCGATATGGTGGAGCACAGCAGCGTGCAAAGAACGTTCGAAAAACCGCTCGATGTCAGCCTCCTCAAAAAAGTTCCGCTGTTCGCGGAATTCGGCGACGAGGATCTTGCCGCTGTGGCGTTGCTCGTCCAGCCGCGCCGCTTTTCCAAACACGCCGTGCTCGTGTACGAAGGCGACCCGGGCGATGCATTGTTCGTCGTCGTGAAGGGCAACGTCGCCGTCACACGGCTGAGCAACGAAGGCAAAGAGAGCATCCTTTCGATTCTCAAGGAAGGCGACTTCTTCGGCGAGATGGGCGTGCTCGATGCTTCACCGCGCTCGGCCACCATCAAAGCGCTCGGCGACGTCGAAGTCGCGATGCTGGCGCGCAAAGATTTCCTCGACCTGTTGGCACGCAGCGCACAGATGAGCTTGCGGCTGGTGCTGACCCTGTCATCGCGCCTGCGCGCGACGAACCAGGCGATCCAGGCGGCTTCCTACCAAGACATCCGCACGCGGCTCGCTTCGCTGCTGCTCAATCTCGAGAAGAACTTCGGCGAGAAGGTGGAGGGCGGCACGCGCCTCACCTTACGACTGACGAATCAAGAGATGGCGAACATGATCGGCACCACGCGCGAGACCGTCAATCGCATGCTCAATCGCTTCTGGGATGAGAAGCTCATCGACATGCGCACCGCCAACGTCATCATCACCGAGCACGAGAAGCTGCAGGCGATCCTGCGCTAGGGCGGCTCGTTTGTCCCGAGCTGCGGCATTTGCCGGTCGCAGATACAGGTCGGAAAAAGCACGCACACCCTAGCCGTCCAGCGCGTTCCACGCGAATAAATGTTCTAAATTCCCTTCCTTCCGATGCCGATGAAATGGATGAGGTTATCTCTCTGAGGCCCCATCCTCAGGTATTTGCCGGGATGGTTACGAGAGGCTAGGCTACATGCATGTCATTCCTCAATAAGTTCTTCGCGCGCGGCGGAAATAGATTCGTCGGCGTGGACTTCGGATCGCACGAACTCAAAGCCGTGCAGTACGTGGGCACGCCGCGCGGTCCCATGCTCGAGCATGTGTATCGCGTGAGCACGCCCGCCAACGGCATCAAAGACGGCGTGGTGAGCGACCCGCAGCTCGTCGGCGAGGCGCTGCGGCAGCTGTTCACCGATGGCTCCTTCACCGCTCGTCGCACGATCAGCGCCGTCTCCGGACCGACCGTCGTCGTGCGCCAGGTGACGATGCCGCTCATGAACGAGCGCGAACTGCGTGACTCGACCAAATATGAAGCCGAGCGCTTCCTGCCGTACTCGGTCGAAGAAGCGCAGATCGATTCCAAGATCTTGGGCAAGACCG
>JALYZS010000217.1 GCA_030948745.1 Vulcanimicrobiota bacterium
GCACGGAGCCGCCGTCGATCGAAATCGCACTTGCAGGCGCCGCCCAGCCGTACTGCAGATCCTCCGGCAGCCAGCTCGTGTTCACGGCATCGTCGCCGTAGCGCGATCCATCGGCGTACACGTTACCGGTGATCTGGGCGATGCCGCGGCGTGCGATCGCGTGCGTGCCGCGTCGCAGATCATCGCTTGTCAGCTCCGGATCGCCGCCCCCCAGCAGCCAGACATCGCCGTTGAGCTGGGCGCCGGCAAGCGTGCCGTCGGAGACAATGGAGGTGACAAATCGATAGCTCGGACCGAGCGCTTCCAACGCTGCGCTCGCGGTGATGAGTTTGATGGTCGAACCAGGTATGAGGGGCGTGTTCGCGTTGTGCTCGTACAGCACGCGGCCGTCACGAGCGTCGACGACGATCGCGCTGCTCGTGGGCGGAAAGGCCGTGGCATTGACGATGGGCGCGACGTCGCTGCGCAGTCGTTGGATCTCTTCGACTGACCACGCCCCGCCGGAACGCAAAAAGTCGGGATGTGCTGCGGGCGCGAGCACGGCAAGCGGAGGCGGGGGATTCTGATGCTGCGCGCGGCGGGCGGGATGGACGATGCCAATGAGGACGCCAAGCATGACGACCGCCAGCGCTCCAAAGACGAACCTGCGGCGTGCGCGCTTCCGACGCCGGCGCATCTGCCGCTCAGCCGAATAGCTAGGCGCTGGAACGGCCTTGCGCATCTTCCCACCACTCGAACTCGCCATCCCAGCGGCCGAACCAATACGCAAGCGCTTGCCATCTGCCGTATTGGGCGAACCGCCGCCGGATCTGCGCCTCTGTCGGACGCTTGCCGCGGAACAGCACCCGCGTGGCATACGCGAAGGTCGCGCTGTCGACCGAGATGTGGTCGTAGTGGCCGAGCAGGCTCAGCAGAAAATGGGCCGAGGATTTACCCACGCCCTTGAGCGCGAGCAGCGCCTTGAACAACTCCTCGGACGTCATGGTCTTCGCGGCCGCATCAAGCGTGTCCAGATCGATCGCGCCCGCCTTTTGCAAGCGCGCAAGCTCCAGGATGTACGCTGAGCGATAACCCGCGCGTACCTTGTCGCGCAAGAAGCGTTCGCCTGCCCGCACCACCTGACCGGGCGTGGGCCAGGCGTGCAGCGTCGGGTCGGCGGGGCAGACGTCGCCCAGCATCGCCAGACGGTTGATCATGCTAACGGCTTGCCGCCACGTGACGTTCGTGCCGAGGATGGTCTTGATGACGTCCTCCCACAAGGTGGGGGCGCGCAGGCAGCGGCCGGCGCCGAGCTTCAATGCGTTTTGCAGGTCGGGCGTCGTGCGGCACAGCGCGTAGAACTCGTCGAGATTTTGGTCAAGGCGCAGCATGACAGCGCAGCGCCGGACCATTTCGGACGAGACACCGGGATCGCGTGCCCCTTCCCCATCGACCGTGACGACGACGTCGCGGTGGCCGCGGCGGCTCGACGTGTCCTCGCGCATCCAGACCTTCATCACACGACCGTCATGCAGACGCTCGGCGCGTTCCAGCGCGTCGCTGGCGCGTTGCCATCGGAAAGGCAATGTCTGATACCAGCCGTGTGAGATGGCAGTCGAGAAGAGGCTGAATGGTTTCTTGACGCTCAAGCGCGCGCTCACCGACTGCATGCGCCTCACTTGCGCGCGCACGCCGCAAGCCCTGCCCGCGGCGGCGGGCGCAGGCGCCTGCGAAATCCGGCGGGAAGTTGCGCGCGTGTCATCCACCTCGCACGAACACGGCGCCGCAACCGATCTTGCTCCAAAAGTTCTCGCAGGCGACTGGCGCGCGCTCGCCCGCGCGATCACGCGCATCGAGAATGATTCCCCCGACGCGGGCGCGCTCGTGTCTGCGCTCTATCCGCATACCGGCCATGCGCACGTCATCGGGGTCACCGGGCCGCCCGGCTCCGGCAAGAGCACGCTCGTCGATGGTCTCACTGCCGTCATCCGCAAGGACGGTCTGTCGGTCGGCATCATCGCCGTCGATCCGTCCAGCCCATTCACCGGCGGCGCCGTGCTCGGCGATCGCGTGCGCATGCAGCGCCATGCGGGCGACACCGGCGTCTTCATCCGCAGCATGGCTGCGCGGCACAGCGCGGGTGGTTTGGCGCCGGCGACGCGCGATGTCATCCGCGCGCTGGATGCGTTCGGCCGCGACGTCATCATCGTCGAAACGGTCGGCGTGGGGCAGGTCGAGCTGGAGATCATGAAGGTCGCCGACACGGTGGTCGTCGTGACGGTGCCCGGCCTGGGCGACGGCGTCCAAACGATCAAGGCCGGTCTTTTGGAGATCGCCGACTGCTTCGTCGTGAACATGGCGGACCGGCCCGGTGCTGCACAATCCATCACCGACCTGCGTATCATGTTGACGCTGGGCGGATCGGAGGAGCGACGACGCCGCTGGGTGCCGCCAATCGTGGAGACGATCGCGACCACCGGAAAAGGCATCGACGAGCTGTGGGCTGCATGCCAGCGTCACAAGCTCGTGCTCAGCGCGGACGAACGCATGGGGCGTTCGCGCGACCGCTTGCGCCAAGAGGTGGTCGACGCGGTCGCGCGCGCCATCGGCACGTACGTCAATCAAGAGATGACCGCCAACGGGTCAATGGAAGCCGTCTTATCGCGTGTGCTGCAGCGTGAGATCGATCCGCGCTCGGCGGCCGCTCAGATCATCGACGAGCGCTTGCGTCCAAAACCTTGAACCGATAAAGCGTTTTAGGGTCGGTGTCGAGCATGCGTTCGACGGGCTTTCACTCCTTAGAACAAGCCTTCCGCGTCGTGGTTTGAGGCGCTCCACGGCAGGGTATCGCAAATGACGGAGGGCGTGATATGGCATTTCCGATGGACTTCATGCTTGAGCCCACTGATGACGACGTGCTGCGCATCGACCCGGTGACCGAATACGAGCGCCGGCAGATTTGGCGGGACTGGGCGAGCCGACGCCTGGCGCAGCTCGGTGATTGTGACGACGAGATCATCCACCGCGGGCGGCCGACCGGCCCGTAACAGCGGGGCCGAATCAACAACTACAGCTGAAGAACTTCTCCGACTGCTGCGACGTGCGTCTGCAGGCCGTCTTGCTCGTGCAACACCGCCGCCAGTGACGCCGCAGCATTCGGATCGGCGTGCACGAGATAGGTCGCCGGCTTATCCGTGAAATTTGCGAACCAGCGCAAGAGTTCGTTGCGGTCGGCATGTGCGGAAAAGCCGTCGATGTGCTCGATATGCACGTTGACCGGCACCGGCACGCCCATGATGCGCACGTTCTTCTGACCTGCGCGCAAGAACGAGCCGATCGTGCCGGGCCCCTGAAATCCCACGAAGCACACCGTGTCATTGGGTCGCGACAGACGGTTGCGCAGATGGTGCAAGACGCGGCCGCCGCTGGCCATGCCGCTCGAGGCGATGATGATCGCCCCGGAGGCGATGTTGTTCAGCGCGATCGAGTCGCTCGCGGCCGTCACGGTCGTGACGTTCTGGGCACCGATGCTTGTGTCGTTGGGACCGAAGCGTTCGCGCAAGCTGAAGCGCGTGGCTTCCGGATGGCGCTCCATGATCGCGTCAGCCGCGATGGCCATGGGGCTGTCCACGTAGATCTTCACGCTCGGGATCTTCTGCATCTGCTGCAGCTGGCCGATCGCATAGAGGATCTCTTGCGTCCGGCCGACAGCGAACGAGGGGATCACGAGCACCCCCTTACGCTGTTGCGCGGCGAGAATGACCTTGCCCAGATCGTCTTGCGGATCGTTTTGGGGATGCACGCGGTCGCCGTAGGTCGCTTCGCACAGCACATAGTCGCTCGTGGTGATGGCGCCAGGGTCGCGCAACAACGGGCGTCCATAGCGACCTAAATCGCCGGTGTAGGTCAGCGTGTGCTTCTCGAAGATGAGCTCGGTAATGGCGGAACCCAGTATGTGGCCGGCGTCGTGCATGCGGAAAGCGCAGCCCGGAATATCGTTGCGCAGCTCTTCGTAGGCGACGTCCTTGAACAGCGGCATGACCGCGTCGACGTCCTTATCGGTGTACAGCGCGGTCGTGTGCAGACCCCGCTCGGGGT
>JALYZS010000218.1 GCA_030948745.1 Vulcanimicrobiota bacterium
CTTCAGGATTACCTCGCAGCGAAGTCTTACGTGGCCTCGACATAGGTCTGCGGCGCATCGACTGCGGAGCGCTGTGCGGACCACACGCTCGTGAACGGTCCGCGCGATTCCCAGGCCTGCTCGAGTAAGGTCATCCATTGGATGTTGTAGTAGCGCGGATGCGCAAGCTCGGTCGGATCGCCGGGCGGAAAACGCTCCAGAATGCCTTCGATCGATTCCAGGACGCTCGTATGCGGGGTGAACTGTACCACGTCATGCAGCTTGCGATTCGTGCAACGATAGTCGCGGTTGATGGCGGGAACCGGTGCGTCCTCCAGCGAGACGGTCCGGCCGCGCATCGCGAGCGACCCAGACACCAGCATCGCCAATTGGCGGATCTGGAAGTTCTGATGCACGACGTTGAAGATCTGTCCGCCCACATTGGCGCTCGGCTCTTCCAGGCAACGCAGATGCGCCTCGGCGACGTCGTGGATGTCGACCAGGGGGCGCCACATCCAACCACCACCATGCAAGAAAAGCGTGCCGCGCAGCAACGCATCTTTGATGAACGTGTTCACGACAAGATCGAAGCGCATGCGCGGACTAAACCCGTACACCGTGCCTTGCCGCAAGATCACGGGCGCGAAGCGCTCGTCCGCCAGCCCGAGCAACGACTGCTCGGCTGCGAACTTCGAGCGCGAGTACGCGCCGCGCGGCTCGACCTTCGTGGTCTCGTCGAAATTGCCGTCGCCTAAGCCATCGTAGATCGAGGCGCTCGAGCCGAAGGTGAAGCGGCGGATGCCCACCCGGCGGCATGCAGCCGCCAATGATTCCGTGGCAAGCGCATTCATCTCCCAATTCGCGTCGGGACGGTACTCGGCGGTGGGGTCGTTGGACAGGCCGGCGAGGTGAACGACCGCCTCGACACCGGCCAGCAGCGCATCATCGATGGTCCGCACATCGGCCTGGACGACTTCGACGCGGGCCGCGAACTGTGCGAGCGGCGTGCGGCCCCAATACAGGCGATCGACGATCCGTACGGAGTGCCCCGCGCTCAGGAGCCGTTCGCACATCACAACGCCGACGTAGCCGGCGCCGCCGGTCACCAATACCTTCACGGCAGCACTTGAAACCCGATCGAACCGAATCGCTGACCGGCGTAGCCGAAGTAATAGCTGCGGTTGAGATCCAGCGACAGCGAGCGGCTCACGCGAAAACGGACATCCGCGCTCACCACCCAGGGAAACACAAACGGCGGAAAGGGGGCATCGCTGCGCGCCGTGGCACGGTCGACGCCCAGCCGCAGCGCGAACGGATCACCACGGTCGTACGACAACTGCAACGTCTGCGCGCTGATGCGGCTGTGGTAGCCCGTGTTCACCGAAGGATAGAAGTCGTACAGCGGCGTTTCGCGATCCGCCAGCGTCGTCTCGACGATGTTGTTCCAGCGCCGGTCGAACACGACTTGATAGGCTTGCGACAGCTGGCGGTGCGGCAACACGTCGCTTTCGCCGGTCACGTCGGCCGACGCAAAGACGCTCGCGCGCGAGCCGAATTGCAACGGTCGCGTTCCCACATAGGTCTCGAACGCGCGGTGGAAGACGGTGTTGGGCAGCACGTCGGTGCTGGCGAACGGCGCGAAGGTGAAACTTTGGGTGGCGCGGCTGAACCCATACTCGCTGCGCAGATGGAAGAAGAGCTTGCCGGTTTGCGGCCCCCCGATAGTCTGGTCGAAGCCCTGCCATGCGATCGTCGCGCCGCTCGCACCGGGCTGCGCGCGCGCGTTGAGATCCAGGAACGAGCGGTGGATCGAATCGCGCACGTCATAGTTGTTGAAGGTGCCAAACCCGAACAAGGTCTGGGAGTTCAGCGTCTGGCTGGCGTGCTCGTTGATGTAGTGCTGCCAGGTGAAATTAAATATCTTGTTCGGGCCGAACAGCGGCGCGAACGAGAGCAGGTCGTAGGCGCGGTTACCGTAGACGATATGATCGTCGAGGCCGATGGCGACCTTGATCCTTGGATTGTACGAGAAGTGGATGCCCTGGATGGAGTTGGGCGTGCTGCCGAAGTAGATCGGCACATCCTCGCTGCCGGTGTTGAGATTGCTGATCGCATACCCCGGATCGGATGAAAAGGTGAAGACATAGGAAGGCAACGGCACGCTCTCGCCGCCCGGCACGATGATGCGAGCGCCGGCGAGCCGCACGTCTGCGCCGAGATGCGCCACGGCGCGACGCGCCACCGCATACGGCTGCTCGAAGCCGATGTCGGGCAAGGCCAGTGGTTCTTGGGGCAGCGCAGCGAGCGGCGTGCTTGTGGTGGCGGAACCGTCGTAGAATTGGCGTGCGCTCAACGCTCCAGCACTGACGAGCACCGCGCCGTGGCTGACGAGGTCAGCGCCGAAGGCATCTCCCCGGCTGATGGTCACGGCACTCACCGTCACCGCACCTGCCGCGACGTAACGGTTGGCGCGTAAATCGAGGATGATGCGATCAGCCTGCACCCGGCGCATGCCATCGTCCAACTGTGCCCCGCCGCGGGCGTCCAAAACGACATGGCCGGCATAGAAGCCGACCGTTTGCGCACTGAGGCTGACCGTGGGGTGGAGCGTCGCTCGCGCTTGCGACTGCGTGGCGCACAGCGTGCACGCGCTCAGGCCGATCACGATCACGCATTTCGCCGCCCCCAGCCAGCGCTGCAACCTCACCTCGCCCCGTCGAGATAAGCCTTCGTCGCAGCGCCGAGCCTGCGGATGCCCTCGACGAGCTTTTCGTCCGACGCGTTGCTGAAATTCAGCCGCATCGTGTTTCGCACATCGCGGTTCACCCAGAACGGGGCGCCCGGCACGAATGCCACCTTGCTACGTGACGCGAGCGCGAGCAGCTCTTCGGTGTCGACAGACTGGGGCAACGTCGCCCACAAGAACAGCCCACCGTCCGGCCGCGTCCACGACGTCCCCGCCGGCATGAAGCGTTCCAGCGACGCAAGCATGAGATCGCGTCGCCGGGCATACACGGGAAGCATCGCCGCCACATGCGCTTCGAATTGGCCCGGTTTACGGGCGTACGCGTAGACCGCCCGCTGGGTGAAACTGGACGTATGCAGATCGGCCGCCTGCTTGGCAGGGACGATTTTCTCGAACAAGGTGCGGTCGGGGATGACCAACCAGGCGACGCGCATGCCTGGCGCGATCGTCTTGCTCACCGTGCTCATATACACCCAATCGCGTCCGTGCGCGAGTGAGGCGAGCGCCGGAATCGATTCACCCGAATAGCGCAGCCGTCCATACGGATCATCCTCGTAGATAGGGATGCCGTGTTCGGCGGCGATGGCGACGACTTCGCGCCGGCGCTTCAGCGTGAGCGTGATGCCGCTCGGGTTTTGGAAATTCGGCACGAGGTAGAGCAGCTTTGGTTTGCGCTTCGCTTCGCGCAGCACGCGCTGCAGATCGTCGGTCGAGATACCCTCATCGTCAGCCGCCACGTTGAGGTAGGTGGCTTCGTACGCATCGAACGCTTGGATCGCGCCGAGATACGCCGGATTTTCGATGATGACTGGATCGCCGGGATCGAGCAGCGCCTTGCCGATGAGGTCGAGACCTTGTTGCGAACCGCTGATGATGAGCACTTGATCCGGCGTGCAGTGGATGTTGTTGACGCGAGCGAGATAGTCGGCGATCCAGTGCCGCAGCGGCAAGAAACCTTCGGTCACCGAGTATTGCAGCGCGGCCGGACCATCCTCGGCGAGCACATCTTGGCAAGCCTGCGCGAATTCGTGCACGGGGAACAGCTCAGGCGCAGGCAGTCCGCCCGCGAACGAGATGACGTCCGGCATTTCGGTGACTTTGAGGATTTCGCGGATCGCGCTCGCCTTGAGCCTGTGCATGCGCTGGGCGAGACGGAACACGCTCTCGTCAAGTGGCGGATTGGGAGCAGCCAGCGACATGCAGACCTCGATCGTATCCGCGCGCTGCGACGGCCAGCGGACGCATCTCGGCGAATACGAGCGCTCGTTCTCCGCGACGTACACCTATCCCCGTGGGGGGCGCACTTTGTGAGAAAGAGAACACCCAGCGCGCTCTCATGCGCATCGCATACTTCGATTGCTTCGCCGGCGCCAGCGGCAACATGATTCTGGGAAGCTTGGTGGACGCCGGCCTCGACCTGGGAGCGCTGCAGCGCGAACTTCGGCGCCTGCCCGTCGCGGGCTGGTCGATGCACGCGCAGCGCGTGTCCAAACACGGGCTCGCCGCGCTCTATCTCGACATCGACGTGCCGGGCGAGGACGGCCGGGCGCACGATCTTTCGCCCGCCGCCGGACATCAGCATGAAGGGTTGGCGCATCGGCAGCTGCGAGACGTGCTGACGATCCTGCAGCGCGCGCATTTCTCCCACCCGATCGAAGAGCGTGCCGCGCGGATCTACCGCCGATTAGCGCAGGCCGAAGCCGCCGTGCACGGCACGACCGCAGAGGAGGTCGTGTTCCATGAAGTCGGTCAGGTGGACGCGATCATCGACATCGCGGGTGCTGCGCTCGCGCTCGACTTGCTCGGGATTGAAAAGGTGTATGCGTCAGCGCTCCCGTGCGGCACCGGTCGCATTCACAGCGCCCACGGTAGCATGCCGTCGCCCGCGCCGGCGACGATGGAGCTTCTACGCGGCGTTCCGAGCTATCAGCTTGAGCTCGCGCAGGAAACGGTCACGCCCACCGGCGCGGCGATCTTGACCGAGATCGCGTCGTTTGACCCCCGACCGCCGATGCGCATCGACAAGATAGGCTACGGCAGCGGCCGGTCTGACTTTCCATTTCCCAACGTCGTACGCGTGCTGATCGGCCAGACGCTCGAGTCCCCTGCACTTGCCGCACCCGATACGCCCGGCACCGTCATGCAGACCGAAGCGAACATCGACGACATGAACCCGCAGCTTTTCGAGGCGGTCATGGAGCAGCTCTTCGCAGGCGGCGCACTCGACGCGTGGCTGCAGCCGGTGACGATGAAACATGGCAGGCCTGGTGTCGTCGTGAGCGTGTTGTGCGAGCCGGAACGCGCCGACGCGATCAGCACTGTGTTGCTGGCGAATACCACGACCATCGGCGTCCGGCGCTGGGCCGTGCAACGTGAGGTTCTGGCGCGCCGCAGCGAGTCGGTTGAAACCTCCCTTGGCGTCGTGCGGGTGAAAATCGTCGACGGCCCAGCGGGCACGCGGGCGCGCGCGGAGTATGCCGATTGTGCGCGAATCGCTGCGCAGCGGCAACTGCCGCTGCTGGACGTCATGAACGCGGTCGAGCGCGAGGTCGCAGCCTGGCTGGCGGCGCGGACCCAAGCGTGAGCGTACCGGTTCGCGGGGTTTTCAATGCGCGGCGCTTTTCCGGGAGCGCCGTGCTCGTGCTCGGCTCCGCATTCATCGCGAACGCGTTCTCCTATATCTTCCACTTCGTGCTCTCGCGCAAGCTTGGGCCAGACGCTTACGGAACGCTCGCCGCGCTGATGGCGATCGGCGGCGTGTTCGGCGTGCTGGGCTCGTCCGTCGGCACCGTCGCGATGCAAGAGACCGCGCGCATGTGGTCGGCGCACCTCGAATCGCGCATCCCGCACTTCATGCGGCAGACCGGCTTCTACGTGTTCGGGCTGGCGCTCGCCATCGCGGTCGCGCTCATGCTCGCGAGCCTGCTGCTCGGCCGGTACCTGCATGTGATCGACGCTTGGTTGTGGCTCGAGCTAGCCGCGTGGGTGGCGCTTTCACTTCTTGCCGGCTATTCGCGCGGTGCCGCGCAGGGAGCGCACCGCTTTTGGCTGTTCGCGTATTCGTTGCTCAGCGAGGGCGTCTTGCGC
>JALYZS010000238.1 GCA_030948745.1 Vulcanimicrobiota bacterium
ACACGAACAACGCGATCGCATTCAGCGCGTACGTCACGGCAAAGGTGCGGTCGAATTGTGCCAGGCCTTCTGCGCGCAGCTGTGCGTTCGGTGCGACCGACACGCGCTGGTCGCCGAACACGCGCAGGACCTGCGTGCGCAACCGTCGGAGCGAAGCGCCGGGTGCTGCATACAGCGCGATGGCGTTGATCTGGGTGTCTTGGAAGAGCCGTACGTAGCGGCCGCGATCCATAAACACGTAGCCCAAATCGCTTGCGTAGTCGCGATAGACGCCGACCACAGCAAAACGCCGTTCGCCTGCAGGCGTTTGCAGGGCGAGCGTATCGCCGCTGCCCACGCCGAACTTGCGCATGAACGGTTCGGAGACGATGACCGCGTTCGTCCGTCGCAACAGCGGCGCAATGACCCGCCAGCTGCCGCCGTTCAACAGCGGCAGTTCGGCCCGCCCGGCGATCACGGCGCTATCCGCCGCCGCAAGGTTGGTCAGCCTGCCCGCATAGGAGATGACGCGGCTGCGCAACGCATCGACCGCCGCGACGCCGGGGAGCCGCTGCACTGCCGGCAGTTCCCGGGCGCTCATCGTGACATCGGCTGCATTGACGGCGCCCGCCGGTCCGACGTAAAGATCGCCGCGCACGGTTTGGTCGATCCAGGTGATCACGGTCTGGCGGAACGAGCCGATGAGCGTCGCGACGCTCACGGTCATCGCGACGCCGATCATGAGGGTCGCGACCGCTACCGCGTTGCGACGCATGCGCGCCTGCAGGTTCAAGGGCGACAGCACGAGGGCGGGACCAAGGCGTTGCGCGATCACGCGTCGCGCGCCGCGCGCCAGCAGCAAGAGCAGCGGACCCGCGAAGAGCGAGCCCGCGATGATGACCAGCAGCGCCGCGCCATACCCGAAGACCGGCTCGCCGCCGACGGGGCGCACGCGCGCTAGCAACGCCGCCCCCAGCAGTAAGACGCAACCGGCCAGCACGAGCGGGCGCTGCGAAAAACCTACCACAGGTTCCCACGATCCCACGCGCACGGCTGTCGATGGCGAGATCGATGCGGCCTCGTGGGCGGGCCAGGCGGCCGCGAGCGCCGACAGCGACACACCGAGCGCCGCGCCGACCACGTACACTGGGGCAGGATGCGCCACACTCAAGCCGTTGACCGTGGCATAGAGCGCATTGATCGTCGTGCCGACGACAGCCACGGCTTGCTCCGCCATCAGCCTGCCGATCAGGATGCCGGCGATGCTGCCGAGCACGCCGACGCCCAGGCCTTCGAGCGCGAAAATGGTGAAGATCGTGCGGCGCGGTGCGCCGAGCGCGCGCACGACGCCGATCTCCGGACGCCGCTGCACGACGGACATCGAAACCGCGTTGAACACGAGAAAGGCTCCCACGAGCAACGCAATGGCAGCCAGAGCAGCGAGGTTGAAGCGAAATGCATCCGTCATCTTGACGGACTCGCGCGCGCGCTCCGCGGATGTCGTCACCACGAGACCGGCAGGCAGCCTGGCGTGGAGCTGCGCGGCGAGACGCGAGACTGTCAGCCCCTCACGCGGCACGATGTCAATGCGGTCGAGCAAACCGTTGCGGCCGAGGGTTTCTTGCGCGGTGCTCAGGTCGGCGATGACCGCCGAGGTCATTCCGGTCGGCAGCCACGCATCCGGCAGGGTCGCACCGACCTGCAGGCTCACCGTCCGCGTGCCCGCCACAAAGCGCTTGCGTCCGCCCACTGCCAGGTGCCAGCGACGTGCGAGCGACTGGCTGATGATGATCTCGCCGCGCTGCAAGATATCGGGGGACAAGCGCACCCCTTCAGGCGCCGACAACGGCGTTGCCGTTGACGATGCCAAGCCGATCGCGGCGATGAGATCGACGCCCAGGAAATCGTAGGCCTGCTGCTCCCGCTCGTCGGCCAGCGTGCCGCTGACCACGGGCGCGACGGCCGAAACATCGGGCATGCGGGCCAGCTGGGCGACGACGCGGTCGGCTATGCCGTCGCCGCTAGCCACCACCTGCAGCGTGCTGCCGGCTGCCACCGTGTGCGCTGCACCCTGAAACGCCGCCACAGCGCTTTCGTTCGCCAGCCGTATGGCGACGAAGAGCGCGACCCCGACAGCCACGCTGGCAAGCGTGAGCAAGGTCCGCGTGCGGTGCAGGAGCGCGTGACGCCACACCAACGCCCGGAACAGCGCGCCGAATGCGCGCATCAGGTCACGAGCTCGCCATCGCGCATGCGCAATACACGGTCGGCTGCGGCGGCAGCCTCGGCGCTGTGCGTCGCCAGCAGCACCGTCAAGCCGTTTTGCGCCCGGACGCGCGCGAGCAGCTGCAAGATGCCCTGGCCCGTCTTGGAATCGAGATTACCCGTCGGTTCGTCGGCGAGCACGAGCTCCGGACGGTGCACGATCGCGCGCGCGATCGCGGCGCGTTGCTGCTGGCCGCCGGAGAGCGTGCTCGGGCGCTGCGCCGACTGCGCAAGCAGGCCTACCGCATCGAGCGCGTCGCTCACCGTCTGATGCGCGGCTTGCGGCGAAGCGCTCGCAAGCAGCAACGGCAGCGCGACATTTTCGCGCAGCGTGAGCATCGGCAACAGATTGAAGAATTGGAAGACGTAGCCGATGTGCGTGCGGCGCAGCAGTGTCAGCGCCTGGTCGTCGAGATCGTTCGTCGATCGGCCGGCGATGCGGATCTCGCCGCTCGTCGGCGTTTCGACGCAGGCGAGCATGTTGAGCAGCGTGCTCTTGCCGCTGCCGCTCGGTCCGGTGAGAGCGACGAATTCACCGCGCGTGACGGAAAAGGTCACCCTTCGCACTGCTTCGACGAGCGAGCCGCCGTTACGATATGTCTTCACCACCTGCACGGCTTCGACGATTCTCTCAGTATTCACGGGCTCACGAGTGTCCCGATTCGCGCGCTGACCAGGTGACCACAAGAAGCGTCACAAACACCGTTCGACGGGCGCTATGAATGCGACCCGGTTTGTGTTGCCCCCTCGTCGCATAGCTCGGCTTTCCGTAGAAGTTTGGTGGAAGCATGATGTTGGTCGCGATTGTCGCAGCCGGTGTGGTCTCCTCCACCGCCGTGCTTGCCGCCCCCGCCGCGGCGCAACCTGCGACGACTGCCCTCGCGCCGCAAACCCGGCACATCGGCGAGACGTTGGATTACAGCTTGCGCGGGGAAATGTCGCAGAGCATCTTCGGCAGCGATGCTTTTGGACGGCCGATACGCCAGACCTCAGCGCCGACCAGCGTGCATGGTCACGAGAACATCGCAATCGCGGGCATGAGTGCGACGCTCATGTCCTTGCAGCGCTCGGGTTCAGTGACCGCAACAGTGGATGGCGCGCGTCCGGCCACGCGCAATGGCGCAGGCTGGACAAAGGTTGACCGCAATGGCAAGGTGCTTGAGGACAAGGGCAAACTGGGTGGGCTGTTCTTGCTTCCCGTCGCCTTTTTGGGCGAGCAGGCGGTCAAGCAGGGCGCCCCATTGCAGGTCGGCGACCGCTGGACGGCGTCGCTCGGCACGAAGCTCTTTGGCATGCAGCGCCGGCCCACGCTGCATTACCAAGTCGTCGGGCAGCGTTCGGTCCTGGGCGTGAACGTCTTCAGCGTCGTGGCGAGCGGCTCCGCACCGATGAAGCAGCAAGTCTTGACCGCCACCGGCATCGCACTTGGCTATGCCACCGGTTTGGCGCATCTCACCGTGCGCGCCGATTACGACCAAGCGAACCGCAGGCTCGTCTCCATGGATATCGAGCTCACCGACACGCTCGGCTACACCATGGCGAAACACTTGCGCGGCACCGTCCGCGACCACCAGCGTTATCTGGTCGCGCTTGACGCCTCATCGATGATCACAAGCCAACACGGTGCGATCGGTTCTGATCCGGCCGCCGACCCCGGCCAGTTCGGTCAGCCCGCGCCGTAGCAGTCTCGCAACGCAGCCGATCAGCTGCCGCTCGGAAGGCTCGCTTCCGCGCGTGCCTCGCTGTGCCAGTAGCCGTACGCGAAATAGACGACCAGCCCCAAGACCAGCCAGAGCGCGAAGATCCAGCGCGTGATGGGGTGCGATCCGAAATACACGAGCCAGATCGAGCTCAAGATGCCGAGCAGCGGCACCCAGGGCATGAGCGGCGTGCGAAAGCCGCGCGGCCTGTTCGGTTGCGTCCGGCGCAAGATGAGGACGCCGATGGCGACGAAAATGAACGCGCTCAGCGTGCCGAGGTTCACGAGGTCCAACAGGCGGTCGAGTTTTACGGAGCCGGCGACGAGCGCGATGATGATGCCGGTGATGATCGTCATCCTGGCCGGCGTGCGAAACTTCGGATGGATCTTGGCAACGCCTTTTGGCAAGAGCCCGTCGCGCGCCATGACGTAGAAGATGCGGCTTTGGCCCAGCAGTCCCGTGAGGATGACGGAGGAGGTGCCGATGATCGCGCCCGCGATCGTGAGCCAGGCCCATCCACCGCGATGCACCGCCTGCAGCGCGGTCGGCAGCGGTGCGTCCGGGCTGACGTGCGACGCGGGCTGCATGCCGGTGAGCACGATAGCGATGGCGATGTAGAAAATCGCGCCTAGGCCGAGAGCGCCAAGCACCGCGCGCGGCACGTCGCGTTGCGGGTCACGTGCTTCCTCGGCCGCGGTCGTGACCGCGTCGAATCCGACGAACGCGAAAAACACGGTGAACGCGCCGGGGATGATACCCACAGCGTTGTCCCCCGAACCCGCCTTCCACCCGAACGGCGAGAACGGATGCCAGTTCACGTGATTGACGAAGGGCAGCCCGATCAAAACGAAAGCGACCAGCACGCCCATCTTCAACACGACGAAAAGCGAGTTCGTGCCTGCCGATTCGCGGATGCCCATCGCGAGCAGCACCGAGAACGCCAGTACCGCCAAAAAGGCGATGACGTCGAAGTAGGTGTGCGCCCCCGGGTCGTACGCGGAAGTGGCCCACATCGGCAGACGCACGCCGACGCTGTGCAAAAAGTTCTGGATGTTCGAGGAGAATGTGCTCGCCACCGGTGCCGACGCCATGCCGTATTCCCAGATGAGGTTCCATCCGATGATCCAGGCGATGAGCTCGCCGACCGTGGCATAGGTATATGTGTAGGCGCTGCCGGCGACGCGCACCATCGATGCGATCTCTGCGTAGCAGAGCGCGGCGAACGCGCTGATCACCGCGGCGATGAGGAATGACACGATGATCGCCGGGCCGGCTTTGTTGTGCACACCGTCGCCGATCGTGGCGAAGATGCCCGCGCCGACCATGTTGCCCAGCCCGATCGCGATCAACGCCCACGGCCCGAGCGCGCGCCGAAGCGTCGGTCCGTGCGCTTGATGCTCTTCCTCTGCGAGCGCTGCCATCGAGCGCGTGACGAAGAGGCCCGGCTTCTTCCGTGCCCGTGTGCTCAAGCCGCCGCATCCTTGGGAGAGAGGATCGGTTCGCCGTGCGGCGGCCAGGCGATGGCCGCCTCGGGGTCGCGCCAGCTCAGGACGCGCTCTTGGGTTGGGTCGTGCTGCGCGCTCATCTTATAATGCACGATCACCTCATCGCTCAACGCCAGAAATCCATGCGCGAACCCGCGTGGCACGTAGAGCTGATGGTGGTTGTCCGCGCTGAGGGTAAAGCCTTGCCAACGCTTGTAGCTGGCCGACCCCTCGCGCACGTCGACGATGACGTCATAGATCTCGCCGCGCAGCACCTGCACGAACTTCGCCATGCGCAGGTCATAGTGCATGCCGCGGATGACGTTGCGTTGGGAGCGTGAGACGCTGTCCTGCAACCACTCGTCACGCATCCCCAGCGCGGCATATTTATCCCGCGAATACGTCTCTTTGAAAAAGCCACGGGCATCGACGAACACGTCCGGCACATACATTTTGGCTTCCGGAAAGTCCGTGTCGTGGACCTGGATCATGGGGCCGGGGTTCGCAGCACGTCGCATCTTTCCCGCAAGCGGAGGACTGACCAGTCTTACGGCCAATGCGCCGCAGCAACCCATGCTGCTGCTCACCGAATCGGACGTCGCGTCGCTGCTCAGCATGCGCGATGCGGTCGCATTGATGGAAGACGCGTTTCGCGCGCAGGCCGAGCACCGCGTACAGCTGCCGCTACGCACCATGGCACCCACCCCGCGCGGCGTGCTCGGCGCCATGCCGGTCGCCATCGCCGCGCCTGCCACCGGCGGACAAGCGGCGCTCGGTGCGAAGCTTGTCACCGCGTTCGCCGGCAACGCGCAGCTGGGCAAGCCGTCGCATCAAGCACTCGTGCTGCTCTTCGATGCGGATGATGGGACGCCGCTCGCGATCATGGATGGCCGCTACATCACCGAAGTGCGCACCGCGGCGACGTCCGCGCTCGCGACGAAATATCTGGCCCGGCGGGGAGCCTCGGTCGTCGCCATCATCGGTACCGGCGTACAGGCGCGAGCCCACGTCGATGCGCTCCGCGTCGTGATGGACATCGACGCCGTCCGCATTTGGGGCCGGACGCCGGCACACGCCGAGCGGCTCGCCGGCTATGTGGGGTCGCTCGGTTTGAAAGCCTCGGTCACGTCGAGCGCCGCCGAGGCAGCGCGCGGCGCGCACGTCATCTGCACAACGACGAACAGCTACGAGCCGTTGCTCGATCTCCACGAGATCGAGGCGGGGACACACATCAACGCTGTCGGATTCGCGTGGCCCGATGGCCGCGAGCTGGGCGCCAAGCTCATGGCGGCTGCGCGGATCATCGTCGATTCGGCGCCGAGCGCGCTCAGCGAGTCCGGCGACATCAAACGCGCGATCGCGAACGGCGCGCTGCCAATCCGACCGGAACTGGTAGCCTTGGGAGACGTTGTCGTCGGGGGCCAGCAGGGCAGACGCTCGGATGAAGAGATCACGATCTTCGAATCGGTAGGGCTCGCCGTCGAAGACATCGCGTGTGCCCGCCACGTCTACGAGCGAGCCCAGGCGGCCCACACCGGCAGCGTGATGGCACTCTAAAGGACTTGCAGGTCTTAACCCTTTTCGCTCTGCATTAGCATGCATGAGAACGATTGCGTGCGGATTGCTTTTGGTATTGCTGTGTTGTTCTATGGCCGCGGCTGAGCGGCTGCCCTACCCGCCTGCCCCGCGTGGCGATGTGGTCGACGACTACTTCGGGGCGAAAGTCCCCGACCCATATCGCTGGCTTGAGGACGTCGATGCGCCGCAGACCCAGGCGTGGGTCGCCGCACAGGGTGCCCTGACCCGCAGTTATCTCGACGCCATTCCACAACGCGCGCACATCCGCGCGCGCCTGCAGGAGCTTTATAGCTACGAGCGCGTCAATATCCCGTTCCGCGTCGGCACGTGGTACGTCTACACCCGCAATTCAGGACTGCAAAACCAATCCGTGCTCTATATCGCGTCGTCGCCGACCGCCACCGGGCGCGTCCTGCTCGATCCGAATACATTGTCGAAAGACGGCACCGTCGCACTCGGCAGCACCAACTTCACCCTGGACGGTAAATACCTCGCCTACTCAACCCACGACGCCGGTTCTGACTGGGAGACGTGGCACGTGCGCGAGGTCGCCAGCGGCAAAGACCTGCCGGATCGCCTGCAATGGAGCAAGTTCGGGTCCGCCTCATGGCGCACAGACAACAGCGGATTTTTCTACGAGCGTTACGATGCGCCGCTAAAAGACGCGCTCAAAGCGATGTTCAAGCACCACAAGATCTACTTCCACCAGCTCGGCACCCCACAGGAACAGGATGTGCTCGTCTACCACCGGCCCGACCAGCCGGATTGGTTTGTCGGAGCGAACGTCACCGAGG
>JALYZS010000338.1 GCA_030948745.1 Vulcanimicrobiota bacterium
TGAGCATGATCGTCGGTAGCGGCATCGCATTGAACGCGCCTGCCGACGCGCTTGAGGAGGCGCAAGCGGTTTCGCCATCCGTTGCGGCCCACAACGGCGAGCCGCCGCTGGCGGGGGTCGGGACAACGCCTCCCGACGATCAGTCCAGCACCTAGGGGAACGCCCCGTGCTGCCTCGCGCCGTTTTCGAACCCACGATCCTTGCGCGCCGGCGTGTCGTCGCGGGTTAGAAGGATGCCGCCGTATGCGCGTATACCCGGGCCAGGTAGAACCGCAGCCCCAACACCATACCGACGACGAGCATCAACGCCAGTACTGACATCAGATTGAACTCGGGATTGTTCAGCGTGGTCTGGCCGGCACCGCCATACAGCCCCCGCGCCAGGACACGCATGAGCAGCACGCCGACGAAAATCGCAACGCCGATGGGCGACACTTTCACAAACATCGCTCGTGCTGCGCGGTCGACACGGACCGTCGTATGGCGGCCTTGGTAGTAGCCGATCGCTGCGCCGGCCGCGAAGGCGAATGCGGCGAACACGACGTCTTGCGGGGTCGTGACGTGCTCACCGAGCATGATGGCCAATGCTATGAGCGCAAACAAGGCCGGCACCACCCACATCGTCAGGATACCAAAACGTTGCTCCTTCGTCATCCTACGTATTCGCAAAACGACGAAGACGAGCACGATGCCGAAGGTCAGGAACAAGACGGCCGTATGGCTCACGGCGAGAGCTGCGCATTCGTCGGCAAGTCCGCGGTGCGCAGAAATAGCTCGTAGTAGTGGAGCTTTTGCATCGTTTCGTCATGCGGCAGGTCGGGCGTGTAGATGAAGGTCGCACCGCGCAGCTGCAACGCTTCCGGCGTCAGGTCGGCTTGCATCAGCACGCGGTTGGTCACGGATCGTTTCTGCAGCATACTGAGCAGTTCGACGTTCCCGGAAATCGTATCGTCCGTGAACAGCGTGACCAAACGGCGCTGACGAGCCCCCGCCAACCAATTCGAGAAGCCGTCCAGCTTGCCATATGCGGCGTCGAACAGCAGCACGTCCGTCACGCTATCGGGCAGTCCGCCGAGTGCGAGCACACCGCTAAGGCCGCCGTACCCGCCGCTGTGCGCCGAGAGCGTTATCTTTTTGATGCTGGTCGATGTCAGCACGTGCTGTTGCATGAGAAACGCGGTGATGTGGTTGAGCAAAGCCGCAAACGCCCCTGGCTCGTGCTCGAGCCTGCCGAAATCTGAATCCGGCGCGTCATACGGACCCTGCGGCACGACAAGAACGGCATTGACGCGGCTGTCTGCGACCTGCTCGCGCATCTGATAATAATCCAGCGCCCTTGCCACGTGATTGCGCCAGCCGTGGAAGTGGACGATGAAATCAACGCCGCCGGTGGGCACGTAGCCGGCGGGTATGAAAATGGCAACCGTGCTGTCCGAATAGTGCGAGGGCACATCGTATTGCTTTTTCTCGTAGACGTGGCCGCTCGCACGGCTGCTGTAAGGATACGGTGCCTCTGGGAAGCGCACAAAGATGGTGCGACCCGAGGGGCTCGTTTGCCACTGGGATGCTTCCGCGAATGCCGCGGCCGGCAACGCAATGAATAGCAGCGTCGCTAGCGCCAGCAAGCTCTTCAGGTTCTTTCCACCTTAGCGATCAGTCCAGGGTTTAGTTATGTGAAACGCCCGCGGCAACCGGGGAGTGCAGGCCGAGCACATTGCCTTCTGAGTCCTTGAACATCGCCCACCCTCCCCAGGGTTCCGTGCTGGGCTCGTGTGTGAATTCGATTCCCCGCTTCGAGAGCCGCTCATGGGCCGCGCGCACGTCGTCGACTTCGAGTATAAATCCACTCATATCACTCGGTGCTTTGTCCGCATCGTCTTTGGACAGCGTGAACGAGGCCTGTCCTCCCTTCGGCGCAACCGTCACCCAGCGGTCCTCCCCCATCGGGGCGTCCATCGTCTTTTCCCAACCAAGCTTCTTTGTATAGAAGTCGATCGCGCGATCAACATCCTTGACGCGCAAAGTCACCACAGAAATATACATAGCACGCATCCTTTCGTTGGCCAGCTTCGACCCGCGGTTTGGGTTTCTTTTCGGCGTAGAGCGCCCGAAATCGACTCCCGTTCCGTCGCGGGGACGACCGCAACCACATATTCTTGATTCAGCGCAGGCCGTAAAACCCGGTTTCTCTTCCGATGCAGTTCGAGCTCGGCGCTTGGACCTGCTCGAGCAAAAGCGAACGCAGGCCCGCAGCGTATGCCGTCACATCGACGACGACGATGGAGCCGACCGGCTCCTGGATGGTCCACGAAGAGCGTCCAACATACAGCGTCGTGGGCGCCCGAAATCCGTTCGACCGATTTGATCACCTACGATTCCAGGAGAAATCCGGCCTTGTCGTCTGCGTCACCAGCGTGTGCAACAAGACGGAATAGAATGAGGTTCTGATGCGTATCGTATTGAGCGCCATGGCGCTTGTCATCGTGGCACTGGCCGTTGGCTGGTTCCACGGGGCTGGTTCTGCCACCGCCGCCGACATGGGCGGCCCAACCGCGGGTTACTCACTCCATATC
>JALYZS010000284.1 GCA_030948745.1 Vulcanimicrobiota bacterium
CACCCGGAGGAGCTGTTCCCTCACCTGGCGACTTGAACGTTCCGTCGCCGTAGCAGCGACCTTTGTAATGCAAACCACCTCACACCCACAGCGGTTGTATCTTTAAGATACTTTCCGAAACGGTGTCCCCGTGCTATTGTGAGCCCAGTGTACAGCACGGGCGGTATGCGTCACCTTCAACGAACGATAGGACTCAGCACGAGACGACCGACTGCGCGCGCCGGATGCGACTTTCAGACATAGCAAATGTCAGCATTAAATCGCTGCTTCCGCGCGGGAGCAAAAGAGGAAGTTCCAATGCGAAATATCGTCACGTTGCTTGGGTGCGCGCTTCTGGCCGTCGCGACGCTCGTAAACTGCGGTGGTGGTGGCGGCGGCGCTGTCAATCCACAACCGAGTCCTCACAGCTCGCCGTCAGTTGGCCCGTCACCCGTGAGTGGTCCGCGCCTATACGCCGTGAACTCCAAGGGATCACCGGCGCCGGCAAAAGAGGTTGACGCATTTGGGTTACCCCTAAGCAACAGCAGCACGACATTTTCCACGACTACTGCGGGGCTCAACAACCCCTTGGGCGTCGCAGTGGATCCCACCGATTCAACCCATTTCTTCATCGCAAATAACGGCGGCGGTAATGTGCAAATGTACAACCGGCCTGTCAGTCAAGCCGCAACTTTGGCGGCGACCATAACCGGCTTTGTATCGCCCACACATTCGGGCAATCCGACGGCCGTTGCTTTCGATAGCGTGGGCAACATGTTCGTGGCTGACATCGATAGGATATGGAGCCTAGCTCACCCCGTCGGCGGGGCGAGCGTTCCAACTGCGATCATCACGACAAATCTGGCACTCGCAACCTGCGTAGCGGTCGATGCGGCGGGGCATTTGTACGTCGGCGACGCCGGCGCAACGGGCGCAAACGGGAAGTTGCTATCATATGCAGCGCCCTACAGCGGCGCTCCCGTCACCACGCAAATCGGAATCCTTGCGACGGACGCGATCGTCACGTGTGCCGTGCAGCCCGGGACGAACCGGATTTTCCTAGCAAATGTGAGCCCGGGTGGTTCCATCGTTGGCTACAACACACCATTGGCCGCCAATGCGAGCCCCGCAATCACGATAGCAAATCCGGCCGGGACCACTCCCGGAGGCATCGCCTTTGATTCAACCGGTGCTCTGTATGTAGGCTTTAGCCAGACCGGTTCAACCGGGATTGCAGCGTATGCGGCGCCCTTGGGTTCAAGCTCGCCAACGTTCACCTTCCCGAATGGAGGCTTCTTCGCCACAGGCCTGGCCTTTGGTCCGTGATCGTGCTCTCAAGAACGTTGCGGTTGCGAGGGGTCGAGAGCAGCCGCATACCGCTCGTCCTCATCAGCCCATTTGTCAACCACTTCAATGCGGCGCATGCCCGGCGGATAGGTGCCGCTAGGATGCGCCGCAATCCAGTTCTGTGACAACACCGTGAGGTATTCGAAGTTGTCCCAACCGCCCAGATTGCCGGCACGACGGTCGATCGCTTCCACCGGTGCGAGGGCGTGCCAATCTGTTACGACATTGCCGGCCATGACTTCCAGTACGACGTCACGATCGACGAACCCGGCCTTGACGAGGAGTCCGATGACATCCCAAAAGTTCCCGACGGCGCGTATCTTTGCGATCAAAGCTTGATTCTCGACGGTTCTTGCCGCTCTGTTGATAAGCTGATAACGAAATGCTGGGTCGTTCAACACCGTATTCAACTGCGTTGCGATAAAAGTTTGCGCAGCCTGAAACTCCGGAGTTTCGGTTGTTTCACGGAACTCGTTCAGGGCCGCGATCTGATTGCTGGTGCGCGCATGTCGCAATTGGACAATCGCGGCGATGGCTGTCGCGGCGATAACGACGAAGGTGCCGAATGTGGCTAGCGTATTCCAAAGCTCTAGGCTCATATCAGGTCTCCCACAAGCAAGCCGTGGGGCTGACTTTGGGTTCGGTCATCGACACTCTTCCCCACCCCCGAGTGGGCATCACCGTCAGCGGGCTAGGGAGACCTACTAATAATTCGCAAGAACATCGCTCCAATATCGGTC
Organism: Vulcanimicrobiota bacterium; assembly: GCA_030948745.1. Classification (GTDB taxonomy): domain Bacteria; phylum Vulcanimicrobiota; class Vulcanimicrobiia; order Eremiobacterales; family Eremiobacteraceae; genus JALYZS01. The sequence continues at coordinate 2,067 of JALYZS010000284.1, forward strand.
AGTGCTGTGGGCATTAGCAGCGCAACAAAGCGAAGCGCGACACTACCAACCGTCGCCCCCAGGATCAAACCTCATACCTAGTGGGAGAACCGCTCCTGTTTGGTATAAACCTTGAACTTCTTCCGCTGGCACGCGCGCGCCCACAAACCAGTCCGCACGTTCTCATGCAGAGCGCGCCGACGGCGTTTCAGCAAGCAGCTGCCAAACTTGCTCATCGGTGGCCCTGAAGCACAAGCAATTCTTATTATGCAACACAGCGCTGCGAGTCCACAGCAACCAAGGGTATACGGGGCCGTTGAAGATCGGTTCGGCTCGAATCTGAACGAGATCGAGCACTTCCAGGCGGGGAAGATCTCGCCGCTTGGATCCTTGTTCGTCGGCCGCGCCTGACGTTGCAGCTCGGCGTCGATGCGGCCAACCTCTTACACGATCGGCGCGGCATGGGCCGATATGTCCGGGCGCTGCTGCGCGAGTGGCTCACGCCCGATCGTTCTCGCGCCCATGTGACGCTGCTGGTGCCTCAGCTCTTCTCGAGCTCGGTCGCCAAGACGCTGCACGCCCAACTGGGTATCGAGGACGTAGCGGTGCAGCGCCGTGGTGTGAGTCGCGCTATGGATGTGATATGGGTTCCGTGGAACGGCTTGACGTGGGTGCCGCGCTGCCCAATCGTGGCTACCATCCACGATCTATGGCCGTTTGTGTCGCCGGCCGCAGACGCGCGCAAGCGATTGCGCGAGCAAACGCCCTATCGCGCGACCGCCCAGCAGGCGCGACAGATCATCACGGTTTCGGAGTTCACCAAGTCCGAAGTTGTCCGTTACCTGCAGGTCGCGCCTGAACGCATCACGGTGATCCCGCATGGCGTGTCGCGATTTGCTGAACCCTCGCGGTTGCCGGCACAACTTGCGGACATCGGCCGGTTCGTTCTCTTCGTCGGTGAAGCCGAAGAGCGCAAGGATCTCGCCACGCTTTGCAGCGCGATGTCGCTCATGCCCCAAAAACTCCGCCACACGACCGCGCTCGTCATCGCAGGACGCACCGCTAGCAAGATGCCGATGGCAAACGCTGGCTTCCGCCTCGAGGCGATCGGCGAAGTCGACGACCACCAGCTCGCGGCGCTGTACTCCGCTGCAGCCGCGTTCGTGTTGCCGTCGCGTTATGAGGGATTCGGCATGCCTGTGCTCGAGGCGATGGCCTATGCTATACCCGTAATCGCGTCGGATGCCGGGGCGATTCCAGAGGCAGGCGGGGATGCCGCGCTCTATTTCCGCTCCGGGAGCCCTTGGGCTTTGCGCGATCGGCTCACCGAGGTGCTGACAGATCCCAGGCGCGCCACCGAGCTTGTGGCACGAGGAGCGCGCCGCGCGGCAGCGATGACGTGGGCGATCTGTGCGCAGCGGACGCTTGCGGTGCTGGAAACCGTTGCGGCGAAAAGCGCCCCTACGCCGTGAGGCGATCAGCATTTGCGACCGCGGCGGGGGCACGGACGCGCATGTCCGAGCTGCGCCTCGTGCTGTTCGGCGTTGCGGCGTTCATCATCGTTTATACCGTGCTGGATTTCAACAAGCTCTACGCTTTGCGATACGGTGTCGACACCGGCGCGTTTTTGCAGTCACTCGTGAATTTCGCACATCACGGGTCCAGCTTCAACTGGGTGGAGCGCCGCCCGCACATGACGGTCCACGATTCGTGGACGTTGCTTTTCTTCGCGCCGCTTGTCGCAGTGCTGCCACGGCCGGAAACCTTGCTCATACTGCAAGTCGTGCTCATCGCGTCGGCTGCGGTGCCGCTGTGGCTGTTCGCGCGGGGCGTCGGGCTCACGGCAACGACGGCAACGCTCATCAGCTTCGCCTATCTGATCAGTCCCACAGCGCAGGGCGTCGTTTATGAGAACTTCTCGGAAAACGCATTCGTGCCGCTGCTCGCTTTTTCGCTTGCCCTCGCCGTGCAACATCGCGCCTTGTGGCCGGCGCTGCTCGGGGCGCAATTGCTCATGGGCGTGAAGGAAGACCAAATACTCTTCCTGTTGTGGTTCGGGGTGCTCGGCGCCATCTGGTACGATCGGCGTTTGGGTTTGGCAGTCGCTACGCTCGCCGCCGTCAACGGTTGCGGATATGTGACGTTCGAACACGCGTCCGGCTACGCGGCCAGCGATCCGACCTACGGCTTGAGCGATCAGCATTGGGCGCACGACCTGGCGTGGTTTGCCGAAGTCCTGATCCCGTTCGCGTTCGCCCCGTTGTTGTTGGGTTGGCGGGTGCTGCTCGCCGCGCCGCTCGTGGCAGAAATCACCCTCAACCACAGCTGGGCGATGCCGCTCGCCAACATCGGATTTCACTGGACCATCCCCATGTTCACGCTCATGGCGATCGCGGCGGTGCTCGGCATACGCCGTCAACCCAAACTCGCGCAGTACGCCTTGGCGGGATCTATCGTCATGGCGCTGTTCTTCAATCCGACGGTCCTACACATCGGCAGATATCTGTTCCCGCCGGACTGGGCTGCGTACGCACGGGCACGCGCCGATGCGTTAAGCGGCCGACGTATCGTCTTCCACGCCGATGACGAGGGAAGCTACGCGGTCGCGGCCGGCAATCCGAATGCCGTGTACTTCCGCCGCGACGAGCCGATGGTCCATGCCAAACCGGCTTGGGTTACGAAGGCGACGTGGTGCTTCTACTACCGTTGCTCGGGGCCGAATGCCCGTCAATAAGGGTCGGGCGGCTGGTTCGAAAGGGGCTGCCGTATGAAGTCGATCGGCTGCAGGCGAGTCGGGATCTTTTGCAACGGCGTCACTGTCTGCGAAAAATCAAAGCAATCGGCAAAATCATCCGCGCGAGCATCTGACTGGGAAAGTTGCGAAAGTCCGAAAGTGGATTCGGTGAACCGCAAGATGCTGCCGAACTCGTGCCTGACGTGCGAGACATAGCCATGCTTGGCATACGGCGACACGACGATGAGCGGCACCCGGAAGCCTAAGCCCATGAGGTCGAGCTGCGGCGGCGCCACATGGTCGTACCAGCCGCCCCAATCGTCCCACGTGATGAAGATAGCGGTGTCTTTCCAAAACGGGCTGGCGCCGACGGCGTTGACGACCGATGCGACCCAATCCGGTCCGGTCGTGCTCCCGGCGAGCGCATGATCGGAGTTGGGAAACGATGGTATGACCCACGTGACCTGCGCGAGCGTGCCGCTCGCGACGTCTTGCAAGATCTGGGTCTCGGGCGAGATGACGTCGCCTATCCAGTCAGGCCCGTAACGGATATGGCGGATGGCGTCGTACGCTGAAAAATTTCCTCCGGTTGTGTGCAGCCCTGGTACGTAATAGCGCCAGGTCACGTGCTGGTTGTCCAACTCATCGCCCAATGTTGGATAGTCGAAGCACGGGAACGGTCCGGGTACGTCCTGGCCGTCTGTGCCTACATCCGACACGGTCGTCCCCGGCGGAGCGTCGCATCCCCACGGCCCTGCGGTCGGCACCTCGTCCGCATCAGCCGATTGCGCGGCGATCAAGTATTGGTGCGCGGGGAAGCTCGGTCCGCTGTTCGACTGGAACATGCGATCGCTCAGCGTGTAGCGCTGCGCCAGTTGCCAGTATGGTTGTGTCTCCGACGACGGCACAAACCCATAGGCATAGTTGAGCGGGCCGTCGACCGGCTGATAGCCCGTACTCGTGATGCCGAATGTGCCCTCGGTATCGAACCCATTCATGTTGCCGCCGGCATATGCGCTGCGGAAGCTTGTGTGGAAATGGCCGATATCCAAGCCGCCAGACTCGAATGGCCGGGCCACCAGCCCGACGACCTGGCCGTCGTGGCGGACGCCCGTCTGCGAGGTGTCCGCCCCAGGAAAACCGTTGAAGAGATTGTCGAAGCTGCGATTCTCTTGCACGATGATGACGACGTGCTGGATGATGCCGGAAGAACGGATGGTCGATGGTCGCGGTACGAAGACGGGCGCTATAGCGCTTTTGAGCGCGTCGCCGCCGCAACCCCATAACGAAACCGCGCTCGCCATGAGGCAGAGAAAGAACGCAGCCGAGT
>JALYZS010000292.1 GCA_030948745.1 Vulcanimicrobiota bacterium
GATCCGCCGCCGGCGCGGTTCTGCCAGTGCGCGTACAGCCGCATCCATGCATATATATTAGCATATGCTTACGTAAGCGTCAACTAACTAGTGAAGCTGCTACGGCCGAGCACCGCTGCTGGGTTAGTGGAAGTCGCGTGACTCCAAGCCCTGCGCCAAGCCATGGCTGTCGAGCTTCCAAAAGCGGCGTGCCAGGACGTTGACGTGGCCGTGCTGTTTTTGCAGCACACCTTCCACGATGACGGTCGGCTCATCACGCGTGATGGGGCGGTATTTGAGGTAGATGTCGGGCCGGATGATCACGTTGATCAGTCCCGTCTCGTCCTCCATAGTGGTGAAGACAAAACCCTTGGCCGTACCCGGACGCTGCCGTGTCGTGACGATGCCCGCGACTTTGAGCACGAGGCGGTTGGGCAGGTCCTTGAGCTCGCACGCCCGGCGCACGCGCATGGTCTGCAGTTGGGCGCGGTAGAACTGCATGATCTGATAGCGGGTCGACAGTCCTAGTCCCCAGTAATCTGCCGCCGCTTCTTCTTTCTGGGTCATGACCGGCAACCCCACTGCTTGCTCGTCGACCGTCATGCCGCATTCGAGCGCGCCTGCAGCGACGAGGTCGCCCAGGCGCTGCACTTCCCAAAACGCGTCGCGGCGCGACATGCCGAAGCACGCGAACGCATCGACGGCGGCCAATGATCCCAAAAGATCCTTGGGCAGTTGCGTGCGCAGCACGAAATCACGCACGTCGTGGTAGGGGGCGCGCTCGCGCTGGGCATTGAGCTGCGCTTTGTGTTTCTCGCCGATGCCGCGCACCTGGCTCAAACCGATGCGCAGCGCGACCGGATGCTGCCAGCGGTGCGTGACTGCGTCCGCATTGCTCATGCCCGCCCCGCCCGACCGAGCGCGCGGCGGCGGCAGCGGCTCGACCGTGCATTCGAAACGCGACGCGTTCACGTCAGGGTGCAGCACGGTCACGTTGTGGCGCCGTGCGTCGCCGATGAGAGTGGAGGGGGAATAAAAGCCCATCGGCTGCGCGTTGATCAGCGCCGCATAGAACTCGGGTGCATACCAGCGCTTGAGATAGCCCGAGACATAGACGATGAGCGCGAACGACGCGGCGTGCGATTCGGGGAAGCCGTAGTCCGCGAACGCGCTGAGCATGTGATACAGCCGGTCGGCCAGATCACGCGCGATGCCATTGCGTTCCATGCCGTCGAGCAACCTGGCATGCAAGCGCTCCATCTTCTCGTGCGAACGCTTATGCCCCATCGCCCGGCGCAGCTCATCCGCTTGGCCCGGCGTGAAACCGGCGGCTTCGATCGCCAGGCGCATGCCTTGCTCTTGGAACAGCGGCACGCCCAACGTGCGTTCCAGCACCGGCTGCAGCTTGGGGTGCGGATAGGTGACCGGTTCCAGACCGCGCCGGCGGCGGATGTAGGGATGCACCATATCGCCTTGGATGGGGCCGGGGCGGATGATGGCGACCTGCACGACGATGTCGTAGAAGCAGCGCGGTCGCAGCCGGGGCAGCGTCGCCATCTGCGCGCGCGACTCTACTTGGAACAAGCCCACGGTATCGGCTTCGCACAGCATGTCGTACACCGCGGCGTCATCACAGGCTTTCAGGTCGGTGAAATCGATGCGCACGCCGCGGCTGCGCTCGATGTCAGCCAGAGCAAGTTCGATCGCGTCAAGCATGCCCAGGCCGAGGATGTCGATCTTGATGAGACCGAGCGTGGCGCAGTCATCTTTATCCCAACACAGAATGGTGCGATCGGGCATCGCCGCAGGCTCGAGCGGCGCGACGTCGATGAGGGGCGAGCGGGTGATGACCATGCCGCCCACATGCTGGCTCAAGTGACGCGGAAAGCTGTCGATGCGCCGGCACAAGGCGTACAGGCGCTGGGCGACGTCGCCGGCGAGATCCACTTTGAGGGCCGGCGGCAGCGCGCGCACCGCTTGCTCGACCTCGGCCGCCGTCATCGAGAGGTGCTCGCCGTGTTTGGTGACCCCGAGCGCGGTATGCGGTGCGGCCGACGCTATCTCTTCCGCCTCATCCCCGACGTTGCTGGCCGAGTGCACGTCCAGCGATTTCGCCAACGCGTCCACCTGGTCTAAGGACAGCCCCAGCGCCTTGCCGATATCGCGCACGGCGCTGCGCGCCCGGTAGGTGATGACTTCTGCCACCATGCCCGAGTGCTCGCGCCCGTAGCGTTCGTAGATGTATTGGATGAGCGCCTCGCGTTGATCGCCCGAGGGCGTGTCCAAGTCGATGTCCGGCGGCTCGTCGCGCTCCTCTGATAAAAAGCGTTCGAACAACAGCTTCAGGCCGACCGGATCCACGCTTGTGATCCCGAGCGCGTAGCAGACGGCGGAATTCGCGGCCGAGCCGCGCCCTTGCACCAGGATGGTGCGTTCTTTCGCGAAGCGCACCATATCCCACACGATGAGGAAGTAGCCGGCCAGATCGAGCTTCTCGATGACTGCCAGCTCGTGCGCGATCTGTGCGCTGACGGCGGGCGTCACCGGACGGTAGCGCCGCTCGACGCCTGCCTGCACGAGCTTGTACAGATAGGAGAACGCGGTCTCGCCCGCAGGCAGCGCGAAGTCCGGAAACTCGTTGCGCAGACGTCCGAGCCGGAACTGGCAGCGTTGCGCGATGGCGACGCTGTTGATGACCGCGCGCGGATGCTCGGCGAAGAGCTGCGTCATAGCGGCAGGCGTGCGCAGGTGATATTCGCCATTCGGCCGTAGCCGCGTGCCGGCTTCTTCCAGGCTGGTCTTGAGCCGGATGCAGCTGAGCACGTCCGCGAGCTCGCGATGCTCGGGCTGCGCGTAGTGCACGCCGCCGGTCGCGACGATGCCCAATTCCAGCCGTTGCGCAAGCGCGGTCAGCGCCCGGATGCGCGGTCCGTCGTGGGGCAGCATGTGACGCTGCAGCTCGATCCAGAAATTTCCCCAACCGAACGCGTCGCGCAGCGCCGCCGCACGTTCGCAGGCGGCGCGGAAATCGCCGCGCGCAAGCAGTTGCGGCACCGCGCCGTGCTCGCAGCCCGACAGGGCGATGAGGCCTTTGGCATGCTGTGCGAGCAGCGCGTAGGATGTGCTCGGCTGGCCGCGGGGATGGTCCAAGCGCGCGCGGCTGAGCAAGCGCGAAAGGTTGCCATAGCCGGTTTTATTCTCGGCGAGCAGCACGAGATGGCTGCCGTCTTCCAGGCTGATCTCGGCACCGATGAGCGCGGCGATATCTTCCTGCGCCCCCGCAGCGGCAAAGCGCACAGCGCCGTACAGCGCATCCCGATCGGTGATGGCGATGCCGCTCAAGCCGTATGCTTTGGCGGTCGCGATCAGCTCTTCCGGATGCGAGCCGCCTTCCAAGAGCGTGAAGTTGGAGTGCGCGTGCAGCTCGGCATAGCGTGCCATCGTGGTCGCCCGGCGCTAATCGAAAAAGCCCTGCAGGTACCAGCGGTCATCGCGCAGATCGCGATAGGCGAGCACGAGCGCGCCATTCGCGTCGAGCAGCTGGTAGTAGTCGCGCTCGACCGGCCGCTCCCACCAGCTCTCGCTCAGGCGGAACGGACCGGCGAACGCGCGCAGCTTCTCCGGTTCAGACATGGGTTTGGGCGGGTCCACCAGCCGCAAAGCCGGCGCCCAGCACGGCGTCGTGCCGTTGTGCGCCGGTGCGACAGGCGCGACCGCCGCAGCGACCACCCGGGCGACGGGAGCGTGCGGCCGCGCGTTCGTCGCAGAACGTTTTTTGACCGCTCCCGTGCGCGTCGTCTTGCGACGCACCGCCGCATAGCGCGCTGCGTTGCCCCGCTCTTCGAATTCGCGTGGCGAGCCGATCGGCACCACTCGTTGCATCCGTTCAGGTAAGCGCGAACGATCGGTCTGCGTCTCCAGGGTCGCCACATCACCGGGATGCAACGCTGCGCGCAAGCGCGCCAGTGTCGCCGCCAATGCCAGGCGCCGCGATGCACCGCTGCCGTCGAACAGCGCCAGCTGCGGGGGCGGCTCCGCGCAGGGCAGCGCACGCACGATGAGCGCTTCGACGGCACGCAGGTCGTCCCGTGGCTCAAGCGCTATGCGCGCCAGATCGAACATCACGCTCATCGAAGCGCTCGGTTCTGCGAGCAGGACCGGGATCTGCACGACCGGCTGCGGCGCCTCGCCATTGGCGCAGTGCAGACCGTTGTTGCCGGCGTCTACCACCAGGACGATCTCCACCCGGTCGCAGACATGCGCCGCACCGCTCAACCGGTCCGCCAACGCGGTGAGACATCCGCGCAGTGCGAAGAGCAAAGGTTCGAGCTGGTCGATAGCGCCATCGAATGCGAAACGTTCCTCATAGACCTGCAATGTCTGACGTGGTGCAAGCGCTGTGTCATCCTGACCCGTCGCCAGCCGCGCGTACACGCGCGAGCGCTCGCCGAAGCGCGCGGCCAGCGGAGCTCCCGGCAATGCAGCGATCTGCCCCAGCGTGCGTAGGCCTAAGATCGCAAACCGGTCTGCATCCCCCGGCGCAAGCGGCAATAACGAGATCGGTAAGGGCGCAAGAAATGCCGCGCTCTTGCCGGGCGGCACGATGCTGCAGCCACCACCGCTCACCGCGGCGCAGTGCGCTGCGAATCTGTCGTCGGCGATCGCACCCTGTGCATCGAAGCCCAAGCCCCGTGCGAGAGCGAGCGCTGCAGCCAATGCTTCGGCCTCACCATGCGGCAGATTGCCTGCGTCGAAGAAATACCGCCCCGGCGCTGCGCCTTCTACGTGCGGGCTGCAGCTTCCCAATACATCGAGCAGCTCGCGCGTGACGCTTCGTTCGGCCGCTTCGTTGCGCGCGACGACCACGAGGCCCGGACAGGCTGCGCGTGCCTGCTTGGGCGTCATGCCTGGCTCGACGCCGGCTGCCATCGCATTCTGGGCGACGATCTGACGGCGCTGTGCACCCTCCGCGACCGCGAGCGGACGGCCGGCGAGTGATGGATTGGCGCGCAGGCACACGTCCGCGACAAAGCGCGGGATGAGCAGACATGCGATGCGCCGCGCGATCATTGATTGGCCACTTGCGCCAGCGGCGCATCCAGCACAGCCGGCTGGATATCAGAATCGCTGGCCACCTCGACCGGCCAGCTGCTGAGCAAGCCCGCGAGGTGGACAGCAAAGGAGAAGACCTTGCCAGGCGCGACCGTGCGCGCTTTGGCGATCTCCATGTCGATCGCATAGCCGCAGAGCTGGCCCCCACCGTCGGCACCGGATTGCCACAGCGGCGACACACCGCGTGCCCACAAACGCAGCGTCGCAAAAGAAGCGAGCGGCGCGTTGCGGCCGCGCGACAACACGAGCAGTGCGGTGCCGGTCTTCTCCGCTTGCGCCACGAAGCGCGCGCAGTGATGCGTCTGCAACGCCTCGTTGTCGCAGTCGACGACCACCAGCGCGCACGCGCCGCCGCGCACGAGCGCATCCGTGGCGCGCAGCAACGCTTGCGGCGAACGTGGCCGCGCCACGATGAGACGCAGGAGATCGATGCCCGCGGCCTGCGCAGCCGGCGCGAAAAAACAACCCTGCGCATCGACGTACGCAGCCAGATCGCCGGCGGCGATGCGCTTGGCCAGCAGCGCATAGGCAAACGTCGTCTTGCCGCACGACTCCGCGCCGAAGATTTCCGTGATACGGCCGCATGGGATCCCGATCGGCGCGAGCGCCTTATCTGCACTCTCGATGCCCGTCGTCCAGCCGTGCAGCGCATTGATCTGGCCGTGCACTGCCGCACCGTGCCAACGGCTTTGCAGTAAGGCTTTGATGGCGGGCTGCGGCAACGTTTTTACCTTTGAGAACAGGTGGAGTGTCAGTATAATCGAACATACGTTCGATGACAAGCGGGTCTATATACTACACGCCCCAAATGTGGTAACCTCTTTTTATGGGACCCAAGCCAGAACATACAGCGCCCCTTAGCGGGCGCTTGCAC
>JALYZS010000293.1 GCA_030948745.1 Vulcanimicrobiota bacterium
CCGCAGCTTGCCGCGCGCCAAGCTGCTGACTGCAGCGCCGAACGCCACGCAGATGGCCGGCACGTACACGAACAGGTAGCGAGGCACGACGAGGTCTTTTCCGGTCAGCAATGACGCGATCACGTGCAAGGCGATCGGCGCGAGCCAGAAGGGCAAGATCGAATGACGCCCGATGACCATGCCCGCGATGAGGACGCCCAACACGACGATGCTGACGATGATGTCGAACGCCGGATGCATCAGCCACGACAGAGGCACGCCCTCCATCACCACCGGCCGAACGATCGCGAACCACGAGAAGCCCGCTGCGTGGATATCGCCGACCAGGCCGCCGTGCGGATATTGCGTGCGCAGCGCGCCCAACCAGGGGATGAAGCTCAGCGCAGCAGCCGCGATACCCGCGAGCACGGGCCAACGCTGGCGCCATGCGAAAAGCGCATATGCCGCTTGGCCCGCCAAGATGAACGCACCGACGTAATGGACGTAGGGCAGCAACACCGCGCACGCGACATACGCGATCCACCACCAGCGGCGCCGGCGGGGCGTTTGCGCGTCGAGCGCCTGCATGATGAGCCACCACGACAGAATGCTGAGTGCGACGAGGATGGCATAGCTCCGGAAGAGCCGGTCGAATTGCACCACCGCGGGTTCGACGGCGAGAGCGATGGCCGCGATCGCGCCCGCAACCGGGCCGAAATATCGTCGTCCGATCGACCAGGTCGCCGCAATGCCGAGCAAGCTGAAGGCTGACGTGAAATAGCGGTAATCCCATTGCGGCAGATGGAGCGCCATGAGAGAGTGCGCGGCGAGATAGAACAAAGGCGGATGGAAGTCGGTGTTGGCGACGAGCCGCAGGATGTCGTGCGGCGCGTGCTCGCTGATGTGGAACACCCAGCCTTCGTCCAGCCACAGGCTCGGGCCGGTCAGATCCCAAAAACGGCACAACGCTGCGAGCACGAGCGCGCAGGCCAGCCAACCGTAGGTGCGCATCCAGTCGGGTGGCCGTAACGCCGTTCTCATGGCATTGCTCCGGCGCGATCGAACAGGATGAGCGTCACGTCGTTCGCCTTGTCGTGATGCGGCCAGCGCTGTAGGAACAGCACGCGGCGCTGGGCGCTGAGTGCCGCGGCGATACGGCGCTGCGGGTCCCAATAGAAATGCTGGTGTTCGAGGTACCAGATGCGCGCGTGCGCGTGCCGGGCCGCAAAGGCCAAGACCGGCTTGAAATCGCCCGGGTTCATGAACACGGCCATGTCACGCCGGCGGAAGGCGGTGTAATCCTGGACGACGAGACGCTCGTAGCCGGCGTCGAGCACGACCGCGTCGCCCGGCGTTGCGCGCTGCAACATGACGGCGTTGATCGCATACCAATCCGGGAATTGATAGTACGGATCGAACAGCACGTTGAACGACGCGACGAGCCCTACGATCAAGCCGCCAAGCGCCAGCGCTGCCGCCGCCACCGCTCGGCGCTGGTCGCTGAGCATGGCGATGATCGCAGCGAAGGCGATGCACAGCGCGGGGACGTCCATCAGCAGGTAGCGCGGAAAATAGGCCAGATTTTTTGACAAGGCGATGGACAGGACCACCTGGAGCGGCAGCACGCCGAGCCAAAAGGGCAGCGCGCTGCCCCGCGCGACCCAGCCGCCTACGACGATCACTGCCCCGACAGCGAGGGCGGGAAGCAGAGCGTTCGACCACCCGAGCCAGCCCTCGGGCAATCCGGCCGCGAATGCGTTTGCGACGCTTGCCGTCAGACCCGCGTCCAGACCGGGTCGCGTGAGCGCGAGGCCGCCCAACGGCAGCTGCCGCAGCATCACCGGAAGCCACGGTAAGAAAGCGACAACGGCGATAGCCTGTGCCCCGACCACTTCCCACACTATCGGCCGGCGCGTCAGCGCATAGCACAGTTGCACGGCCAGCACGAGTGCGCACAGGTAGTATGTGTAGACCAAGGCGACAGCGACGCATGCGTAGCCGGCCAACAGCCAAAGGCGGCGGCGGCCCACAGCGGCTTGCGCCTCCACCAGCAGCCAAAAGCTCAGGGTCACGAGCGCGACGACGAGCGCGTACATGCGATACGTGCGGTCGTACTGGATGAGCGCCGGCTGCAGCGCCACGGCCACTGCCGCCAGCGACGCGACGAGCGGGCCGAGCATGCGCCGCGCTGCACCCCACGTCGCGACGATGGTCGTCATGCCGAAGAGCACGCTCACGACACGGTAATCCCAACGCGGCTTCGGCACGCTGACGAGCAGCGCATGCGTGAGCGCGTAGAACAGCGGTGGATGGAAGTCGGTGCCGGCCAGGAGCGCCGGGAGTTGCTGCAACGGCAGCGATCCGAGCGCGAAACTGAACGCTTCGTCGCTGTTCAAGCTCGCGGCGCTGAGGTTCCAGCAGCGCAGCACGGTCCCCACCAGCAGCGCGGACAGTAACCACGTGACCTCGTTACGCAGGAGCTGCCGCACGCGGTCGGCCACCGTCAACGAAGGTCTGCTCGAAGCTTCCGTAAGGTGTTCGCAAGCGTGCGCGAGATGTGTTTCTGGGAGAAACCGAGCCGGCGTGCGATCTCGGTCTGGGTGAGGTCCTTGAAGAAGAAAAGCTCGACGACATTGCGCTCGAAAAGCGCCAGCCGCTCGAGCGCTCTATCCAAGACGATGCGGTCTTCCACGGGCAGGCGAAACGTCTGGTGGCGCACGCTGCGCAGCGTCTCGAAGCGCGGCTGATTCTCGTTGCCCTCGCTCTTCTCGGAGAGCGACATGAGGTTGTACGAGTCGCGCAAGCGCAGGATCTCTTTGACGCCGTCGAGCGTGATGTTCATGTCCTCGGCCACGGCCTCGTGGCTTGGTTCTCGGCCGAGCGCCATGGTGAGCCGGTCATGCGATTCGTGCAATCGCCGGTTGAGCGTGCGATACCAGCGCGGCACGCGCAACACCGGGGCGAGGTCACGCAGGTAGTGGAAGATCTCGCCTGAGACGACGGTCCGCGCGTAGGCCTCGAACGGCACGCGCAGCGCGGGGTCGTAGCGCTCGACCGCTTTGATCAGCCCGACGCAGCCGACCTGCTCGAGGTCGTCGCGCTGACCCGCGCTTTGCGAGTGGTGCGATGCGATGGATTTGACCAGGGCCATGTGGCGCAGCACCAAACGGTCACGGAGCTCAAGCGAACGCGATAGGGCGTAGGCGTTGAACTCCGGGTCGTCACTTGCCGGCGCCAGCTGCGCCGGCACTGGCTGCGTTGCCACGACTTACTTGATGTTGCCGATGATCTGGTACAGCGGCAGGAAGACCGAGATGACGATGAAGCCGACGACGAAACCCATCGCGAGGATGAGGATCGGTTCGAGCAGCGACGTCAGCGAGGCGAGCATGTACTCCACTTCGACATCGTAGAAGTCGGCGATCTTGGTGAGCATGCCGTCGAGGTTACCGGTCTCCTCGCCGACCGCGACCATCTGCGTGACGAGCGGCGGGAACAAGCCGGACAGGTTGAGCGGCACCGCGATCGACTCGCCTTCGCGCACGGATTCGCGCACTTTCGTGACCGTCTCCGCGACGACTTCGTTGCCCGACGCCTTGCCGACGATCTCGAGCGCCTGCATGATGGGCACGCCCGATTGGAGCAGCGCGCCCAAGGTGCGGCAGAAGCGCGAGATGGCGACTTTGCGGATGAGCATGCCGAACACCGGCAGCTTGAGCTTGAACTTGTCGAACTGATACCGGCCGACGCTCGTGGACGTCCAGCGCTTGAAGAGGAAGAACCCGACGCCCAGGACCACGATCGTCGTGATGACGACGATCGGGTTGCGGGCGCCCATCGTGAACCCGATGAGGATC
>JALYZS010000327.1 GCA_030948745.1 Vulcanimicrobiota bacterium
GCGCAACAGCGCCCGCAGCCGGGCGGTTATCAACAGCAGTACGGCGGCGGCAATGCGGGCGGCACGCAGTTCGATTTCGGGGATCTCGGCGACAGCGGATTTTCGGAATTCTTCCAGACCTTCTTCGGCAACATCGGCAGAGGCGCGAGCGCAGCTGGTGGACGCTCCCGGCGCGGGCAGCGCGGCGGCGATGCGGAGACGGCGCTGCAGCTCACGTTGCGCGAAGCATATTCCGGCGGCGTTCGCACGCTCACGCTGCAGACCGAAACCGTGTGCCCGACGTGTCAAGGCACGGGCACCCAAAAAGGCAAGCTGTGTCATCAGTGCCGCGGCAACGGCGTCATCCCGGTCACAAAATCTCTCGAGGTGACCATCCCGGCTGGCGTACGGGACGGTCAACGCATCCGGCTGACCGGCCAAGGCGGTCCGGGCGCGGGCGGCGGCGCAAACGGCGACCTCTACCTCGTGGTCCACATCGCCAGCGACCTCGTCTTCACGCGCAAGTACGACGATCTGTATGTCGAGCAGCCCGTCAGCATCTACACCCTCGTGTTGGGCGGCGAGCTGACCGTGCCGACGATGACCGGCAGCATCGATCTGCGCGTGCCTCCCAATTCGCAAAACGGTCGCACGCTGCGCGCCCCCGGCAAGGGCATGCCCAAGCTGAACAAAAGCGGCTTCGGGAATCTCTATGTGAAACTCATGGCGCAGATCCCGACGGAGCTGAGCGATAGGGAGCGCGAGTTGTTTCGCGAGCTCGCCGGCATGGCAAAGAACACCTAGATGGACACCGAAGTAGACCAATTATATGCGATCACGGCTGTGGTCTCGCAGTTCCATGTCACGCCGGAGACGCTCGCCCGCTACGAACGGGCTGGGTTGTTGCGACCCCATTTGCGCAATGAGATACGCTTTTACTCGCAGGCCGACGTCGAACGGCTGACAACGATCCAACGTCTGACGGATATCTGCGGCCTCAACCTCGCGGGCGTGGATGTCGTTTTGCGGCTGCTGGAAGAGATCCGCACCCTGCAGCGGCAGCTCGATTAGCAAGGCCAGGGCGCTCCCGGCGCCGGCACGAAAGATAAGGCCCCCCTGCGTGGCCCAAGGAGATAGGTGATGCTGGCAGCCGAACGCCGTCCAGAGATAGTCGAAGCCGAGCAGATGATCCTCGAGACCGTGTGTCAGCTCGTGCGCGATAAGGTGGCCCCGCGCGCGGCGCAGATCGACGCACAGGGCGAGTACCCCAAAGACCTGGCCGAGCTGTTCGCAAAAAACGATCTCCTGGGCATCCCGTTCCCTGAAGAGTACGGCGGTCTGGGAAGCTTTCTCACCTACGTCAAGGTGGTCGAGGAAGTGTCCAAGGCTTGCGCCACGTCCGCGCTCATCATCGCCGTGCAAGAGCTCGGCGCGCTCCCGATCATGATCGCAGGCTCGCAAGCGCAGAAGCAGCACTATCTGCCGAAGTTCGCGAGCGGTGCGCTGATGACGTCTTACGCCCTCACCGAGCCCACGTCGGGTTCCGACGCCGCCAACATGCGCACGACGGCGCGCCGCGACGGGGATCACTACGTGCTGTCGGGCACGAAGGTCTTCATCACCAATGTCGCCGTCGCTGACGTCTGCATCGTCTTCGCGATGACCGATGCGGCGCAAGGTCCCAAAGGCGTTTCCGCTTTCATCTGCCACACCGACGACTCCGGGTTCAAACTTGGCAAAGTCGAACACAAGATGGGGATCCGTGGATCACCGACCAACGAAGTCATTCTTGACGATTGCCGCATTCCGGCGGACCGTCTGCTCGGGAACGAAGGCGACGGGTTCAAGATCGCGATGGCGACGCTGGACAAATCCCGACCCGGCATCGCCGCGCAAGCGCTCGGCATCGCGCAGGGTGCGCTTGACTTCGCCGCCGCGTACCTCAAGGAGCGCGTCGCCTTCGGCAAGCCGCTTGCCAAACAGCAGGGCCTGCAGTGGATGATCGCCGACATGGACTGCGAGACGCAAGCTGCGCGCTTGCTGCTGTACCAGGCCGCGCACAAGTGTGATATCGCAGCGGATGACGTCACCTACTGGGGCGCCCTGTGCAAGCTGAAATGCGGCGACGTGGCGATGCGCGTCACCACCGACGCCGTGCAACTGCTCGGCGGCTACGGCTACATGACCGAATATCCGGTCGAACGCATGATGCGTGACGCAAAGATCACGCAGATCTACGAAGGCACGCAACAGATCCAGCGCATCGTCATCGCACGGCGCATTCTCGGCAAGTAAACACACACTCTTCGCAAGGGGCAGAACGTGGCAGTCATTCACAATCTTGGGTTCCCACGCATCGGACACAAGCGCGAGCTGAAAAGGGCGCTGGAACAGTTCTGGAAAGGCGATCTCGCCGAAGAGGGCCTGGCTGCGACCGGACGCGCGCTGCGGCAACGGCACTGGCAGATGCAAAAAGATGCAGGCCTCGACTACGTGCCGACCGGCGACTTCTCGTACTACGACCAGATGCTGGACATGACAGCCATGCTCGGGGCGGTGCCGGCACGGTACGCGTTCTCAGGCGGCCAGGTTGATTTCAAGACGTACTTCGCCATGGCTCGCGGCACGAGCGTCGTACCCGCGATGGAGATGACCAAGTGGTTCGATACGAACTACCACTACATCGTACCCGAGTTCGAACCCCAGATGACATTCGAGCTGCGCAGCCACAAGCTGCTCGATGAGACGAGTGAAGCGCTTGACCTTGGCTTCAAACCCAAGCCGGTGCTCATCGGTCCGATCACCTATCTGTGGTTAGGCAAAGAAAAGGCTGCCAACGGCAAGATCTTCTCTCGTCTCGATCTTCTCCCGAACTTGTTGCCGATCTATCAGGAAGAGCTCCGTCGCCTTGAAGCCTTAGGCGTCGAATGGATCCAGCTGGACGAGCCTGCGCTTGCGACCGATCTGCCGGCCGCCTGGGTTCGGGCGCTCGAAGAAACCTATAAGACATTAGCGGCCACGACCAAAGCGAAGCTGCTGCTCGCGACATATTTCGACTCGGTCGAGGAACATGCGAAGACGCTGTTGTCGTTGCCGCTCGGTGGCGTGCACATCGACCTCGTGCGTGCGCCTGGACAGCTGAACGCTTTCTTGGGCGGCGTGCGCGGCGACAAAGTGCTCTCCCTCGGCATGATCGACGGCCGCAATGTCTGGCGGACCGACTTGAGCGCGGCACTGAAGACCCTGCAACGAGCGGCGGAGAAAGTGGACCAATTGTGGGTTGCGCCATCCTGCAGTCTCATGCACTCGCCGGTCGACTTAGCCCAGGAATCAAAGCTCGATCCGGAGGTGCGGTCCTGGATGGCGTTCTCAGCGCAAAAGCTCGACGAGCTTGCGGTGCTGAAAGGCGCCTTGAACGTGGGTCGCGAGCCGATCGCAGACGCGCTACAAGAATCCGATGCGGCCCAACAAAGCCGTGCGCAGTCGAAGCGTACCCATAACGCCGACGTAGCGCAACGTGTGGCGAAATTGCGTGATGAGGATGCCAAACGTTCCAGCGACTTCAGCCAGCGCCAGCGCAAACAGCGCGACGAGCTGGGGTTGCCGGCCTTTCCGACAACGACCATCGGCAGCTTTCCGCAGACCGCCGCGATCCGCGAGGCACGAGCGCAGTTCCGCAAGGGCAGCCTCGACGCTGAGGGTTATGAGCAGACGATCCGTGCCGAGATCGAAAACGCGGTGCGCGAACAGGAGCGCCTGGGGTTGGATGTCTTGGTGCATGGCGAGGCCGAGCGCAACGACATGGTGGAATATTTTGGCGAGCAGCTCGACGGCTTCGCCTTCACGGAGCACGGCTGGGTGCAAAGCTATGGCTCGCGCTACGTCAAGCCGCCGGTGATCTTTGGCGATGTCGCGCGGCCACGCCCAATGACGGTGCGCTGGAGCGAGTATGCGCAGTCGCTCACAAACAAACCCTTGAAAGGCATGCTCACCGGGCCGGTGACGATCTTGCAGTGGTCGTTCGTGCGCGACGATCAACCGCGTTCGGACACGGCCATCCAGATCGCGCTCGCCATCCGCGATGAGGTCAGCGATCTCGAGAAGGCGGGCATCCGCGTGATTCAGATCGATGAGCCGGCCTTCCGCGAAGGGTTGCCGCTCAAACGCAAGGATTGGACCAGCTACATCGCCTGGGCGGCGCGGGCGTTCCGCATCACTTCGTCGAGCGTCGGCGACGCCACGCAGATCCACACGCACATGTGCTATTCAGAGTTCAACGACATCTTCGAGGTGCTGGCGTTGCTCGATGCAGACGTGATCACCATCGAGTGCTCGCGCTCCGGCATGGAGCTGCTTGACGCCTTCCAGAAATACCGCTACCCGAATGAGATCGGACCGGGCGTGTACGACATCCATTCGCCGCGCATTCCGTCAAGCGACGAGATGCACGTGCTCTTGGAAAAGGCCGCCCAATATCTTGCTCCAGAACAGCTTTGGGTCAACCCGGACTGCGGCTTGAAGACGAGGCGCTGGGAAGAAGTCACACCCGCGCTGCGCAACATGGTGGATGCCGCCAAGCGGATGCGAAGCAAGGTGCCGGTCGGATAACGGGGCGGTTCAAGCCGCTGATGTACCGGCTTTCGATCGCCGTGGAATGAGACGGAGCAATTCCTCGGCGACAAAGCTAATCGTTGTTAGTCCCAACGGTGTGCCAGTTTTTGGTCTACCTCGGCTGCGCAAATGCTTCCAAGTAATCGAAGAAACCCGTCCCTTCCCCTTCTGGTCCTCTTACAGGAT
>JALYZS010000335.1 GCA_030948745.1 Vulcanimicrobiota bacterium
CAAACGTCGTGAGCGGTTTCGTCCGGCTGTCGATGGACACGATCGGCCCTTCGGGGATGAACAGCGACGAGACCGCGATCGCGGCGTTGAGATAGCCGCCGCCGTTGTTGCGCAGGTCTAAGATAACGCCCTTGACGCCCTGCTTATCCAGGCGCGCCATGGTGCGCGCCAATTCCTGGCCAGTGCTTGAGCCGAAGACGAGTACTTGGACGTAGCCGATGTCGCCGTTGACGACCCGGCTGCGTACGCTGGGTGCGTGGATGATGTCGCGCGTGATGGCGATGTTCAGCGGCTTGCTCTCGCCCGGCCGCTTGACGGTCAGCTCCACGACGGAGCCCGCTTTGCCGCGGATGAGCGCGCTGTCTTGCTCGGTCGAAAGGCCCGATGTCGGCTTGCCGTCGACCGCGAGGATGACATCGCCCGCCTGCAGCCCCGCTTTCGCAGCCGGCCCATCATCGATGGTCTGCGTGACGAGCAGCGCTTTGGTCTGCGGGTCGATGTCGATGATGACGCCGATGCCCGCGAAGTTGCCGCCGTCCAAGCCTTCGTTGAGGCTGCGATATTCTTTCGGCGTTAAAAAGGTGGTCCAGCGATCGTGCAGCGAGTCGAGCATCCCGGCGATCGCCGCATAGGCGAGTAGCCGCTCACCGACCGCAGGCCCGAAGGTCTGGTCCGCGATTTGCAGCTCATGGTTGAGTCCGGCGATGTTGGCCGTCTCGTTGCCGCTGTCGTGCAGCGTTGGGATCTTGTTCGGATCGCCGCCGTGCAGCTTCACCTCGGCCTTCAAGCCGGTGACCGCTCCCTGCAGCAACGACTCGTCGGTGGTGCGTTTGTAGAATTCCAAGACGGCCCGGCTGTACGAGTAGTCCAACATGGAGCGGCCCAGATCGTCGGCGGCGGCTGCTTTGGCTGCGGGGAGCGCAGCGGTCAGGCTGAGCGCGCTCAGCAATCCGGCAGCGGCAGCGATGACGCGGGTCAGGGGGTGGTTCATCGTGTCTACCTTTACGAGAATTTTCTAGATCGAATGCGGCGTCATCGCGAGCTGGCGCTTGAGATAGCGGACCGCAGCCTTGAGTTGAGTATCTTTGCCGGCGACGCCGACGTCTCTGTAGTCCATCGGCACTACTATGTTGGGTTCGATGCCCTTTTTGTTGATATCACGTCCGTTGGGCGTCACGTACCGTTGGGTCGTGACCTTGATGGCGCTGCCGCCGGGCAGGTCGTAGATCGTCTGCACGACGCCTTTGCCGAAGGTCTTTGTGCCCAGCAGCACACCGATCTTCGAATCCTGGATCGCGCCCGCAGTGATCTCCGACGCGCTCGCCGAGTATTGGTTCACGAGCACGACCAGCGGATGGGGCGGAATCGCGTCTTGGTTGGCGTCGTCGGTCTCGACGTGACCGTCGCGATCGATGCGCGACACGATCGGCCCATCCGAGATGAATTTTGAGGAGATGTCCACGGCTGCATCGAGCAAGCCGCCGCCATTGTCGCGCAGGTCGAGGATGAAGGCACGCGCGCCCTGCTTCATGAGACTGTTGAGCGCGCTTGTCACTTCAGCACTGGAGCGCTCACCGAAATCATACAGCTGGATGTAGCCGATGTCGCCGTCCACCATGTGCGATGTCGACGATGGCACTTGGATCACTTGGCGCTCGATCGAGTAGCTGCGCCGGTCGGCCTTATTGCGCCGGATCTTGAGATCGACCATGGAGCCGGCTCTGCCACGGATCATGTTCATGACGAGATCGAGATCGAGCCCTTTGGCCGTCCGCCCGTTCACCGATTCGATGATGTCCCCTCGCTTGAGGCCGGCGCGTGCCGCGGGGGTGCCGTCGATCGGTTGGATGATGTTGATCTCGTGAGTCTTGGGATCTTTGCCGATGTAGATGCCGACGCCGCCGAAGTCGCCGCCTTGGATGAACTCCGACAGCGACGTCTTGTCACGCGGGCTCAAGAACACCGTGTACGGGTCGTGCAGCGCGCCGAGCGCCCCCGCGATGGCCGCAAAGGTCAGATTGCCTTGGGTGGCTTGTCCGCCATACTTGTGCAGCGCGGTTGCGAGCACCATGTTGGCCTGGGAATCAACGAGACTCACCGGCGCGTTGGAGGCCACATCGACCGCAGGCAACTGGGCGGTCATGTGTTTGCTCTTGAGATACTCGATAATGCCCTGACGCTCGCCGCGCAGCAATGCAGCCTCATCCACCGGTTTGTAATACACGCGGCGGATCTTGTCCAGCGACATGTCGAGCATGTCGATGGAATGCTGCTCGTCGCCGGTCGCGCTCTGTCCATTGGCATCCATCGCGACGCCGCCGAGGTTGAAAGCCAAAATGGGATTATGGTCGCGGAACTTCCACGCGATCTGTTGGCGGTGCGATTGCACGAGCAGGGCGCCCGCGAGCAAGGCGATGATGAAAACGAGAATGGCGATGATGGGGCGGGTGCGGGCCACGATGACGGTGAGGTCCTTTCAGAGCGATGCCTTGCGGGACAGACGATAATCCAAAATTCTTATTGGGTTCGAAAACCGTTCTTACCTGTTAACGACAGTATGCCCTAAAACGATTACCCGGTACCTGGATTTTCCCTGAGAAACGGTGTCAAAGCCGTGACAAAGGATCGACCGGCACGCCATTGACGCGGATCTCGAAATGGAGGTGCGGCCCTGTGGCGTAGCCTGTGGCGCCGATGGCCCCGATGGCCTGTCCGCGCTGCACTTGCTGGTTCAAGGAGACGTAGATGGCCGAGCAGTGCGCATAGAGGGTCGACATACCGGCCGTGTTGTCGAGGATGATGGCATTGCCGTATCCGCCGTACCAGCCGGCGTATATGACGATGCCGTCCGCGGAGGCCGCGATGGGCACACCATAGTCGGCGGCGATGTCCACGCCTGAATGCAGCTGGTATCGTCCCGTAACTGGATCGGTTCGCATGCCAAAGCGCGATGTGATGGGACCGCGGACCGGCCACATGAATTGCACCGGGCCACCCTGGTAGCGCTCGACCGGGCAAGGGAGCCCCGCGGCCCGTGCGGCCATGCAGCGAGCCTGGATGGCAGCCAGACGCGCTCGCAGCGCGATGTCTCGCTCTTCTCTCTGGCGCTCGCGGATGAGCTCTTGCAGGCGCGCTTCTTCTGCAGCGCTCAGATTCTCGAGCTCGCTGACCTGCTGCGCGATGTTGCGCCGTCGCGATGCTGCTAAGGCGAGCAGGTCTCGGCGCTCGTCGGCGAGGGTGCCGAGCTGCTGCTGTTGGCGCTCCTGATCTTGCTGCTCGCGGCTGAGCGCCGCTTCGGTCGCGCTCAGATCCTGGACGATCCTCTGATAGCGCTGAGCGGATTGGTTGACGTCTGCGATGAGGCGTGCATCCGAACGGATGATGAAGCGCAAAAAATCCCAGCGCTCGATGAAATCGACGAACGAGGCCGCGCTGAGCAGCACGTCCAGGTAGGAGCCGCTGCCATATTCGTAGATGTCGACCAGCCGGTGATTGAACGCATCGCGATGACGGTCGAGGCTGGCTTGCGCCCATGCGAGCTGGCGGCGTCGCAACACGAGCCGCCGTTCGTTCTGACCGATCGCGAATGCGAGGTCGCCGAGCGAATTACGCACCCGCGCGATGCTGCTCTGCACTGCGCCCAGCTGCTCGGCAAGGGTCTGCTCTTTGAAACGGGCGACATGCAGCTTTTGCCGGCTCGCCTCGAGACGGCGGCGCGTCGCTTCGATGAGCGCTTGCTTCTGCCGGATCTTCTCGCTGATCGGCTGGCTCGCTGCGGCCGCGGCGACGATTGCGTAGTCGCGCACGCTCCCCGATGTCTCGCGCATACCGCTCCCCAGGCGCGCTGCGTTGAGCGAATCCACTCCTGCCGCAATCGCAATGCTGATGACGCCGGCCAGCAGCCAGCACTGCAGCGGGTGTGCTGCGCCTGTTCTACGCGGTGTGAAGATAGCGCCCCACCGACAGCATGCTCGAAAACATACCGACGAGCACACCGACGACGAGCAGCTCGAATGCCAAATGCTGTAGCGGAATGCTCGACACCGAGAATGGGATGAACGGGATGTTGAGCGCGAGCTTGGGCACGAGCGAACGGTAGCCTGAGCTCAGCGCCAGCACCCCGATGGTCGCGCCGATGAGGCCCGACAGCATGCCCTCGAAGACGAACGGCCAGCGCACGGCCCAGCTCGTGGCGCCGACGAGTTGCATGATGCGAATCTCTCGCTGCCGGGCGAACACAGTCAGGCGTATGGTGTTGAACATGATGAGCGACGTCGCGACGAGCAGCAACGCGACGATGCCGACCCCGACCGCGCTTACCACCGCTTCGGTGCGGAGCAATCGCTGCGTGACCCCGCTACCGTAGTTCACTGCGGAGACGCCGGGCCGTTTCTTGAGCTCTTCGCCCAGTAGCGGGACGTCGCTTGGCAAACCCGTGCGTACGATGATCGTGTTAGGCAGCGGGTTGGTGTTGATGATGTTGAGGTTCATCTCGCCGCGCAAACGCTTGCGCAGAGAAGCCATGGCGGCTTTCTTCGACACATACCGCACGCTAGAGACACGGGGGTCAGCCCTGAGCGATTTCAACAAGCTTGCGATGGCAGGCTGCTTGACGTCGTCACGCAGGTAGACGGCGATCGCGACTTGCCCGACGATGTTCTTCATCACCGCGTCGAACGATGATCGCAGGAACAAAAAAACGCCCAGCAGCACGACCGAGATGGCGATCGTGCCGATGGCGGTGAGCGTCATGGCCAGATTGCGGCTGAAGTTCTGACCGACTTCGGCCCAGAAAAACCGTACTCTACCCCAGTCCAACATGGTAGCGCCCGCGCTCCTCATCGCGGGTGATGCGGCCATTGACCAGCCGGACGACGCGTTTGCGCATGCGGTCGACGATGGCTTGATTGTGGGTGGCGGTGATCATCGTCGTGCCCTTGGCGTTGATCCGCGCCAGCAGTGCCATGATCTCGCTCGAGGTCTCGGGGTCGAGGTTGCCTGTCGGCTCGTCGCACAGCAAGATCAGCGGGTTGTTCACAAGCGACCGGGCGATCGCCGTGCGCTGCTGTTCGCCGCCGGAGAGCTCCTGCGGGAACATCTTGCTCTTGTGCGCGATCCCCACCAGCTCGAGCGTGCGAGGCACGCGCCGCATGACGTCGCGCGATCCGGCGCCCGTCACCTGCAGGGCGTAGGCGACGTTTTCCCAGACCGTCTTTTGGTGCAGCAGTTTGAAGTCTTGAAAGACGACGCCGACCTTGCGGCGCAAGAACGGCACGGCGCCGTTACGAAGGCGACTCAACTCCTGGCCGTCGATGGTGATGTCTCCCTCCGTGGGCCGCACCTCGCGGTTGATGCATTTCAGCAGGCTGGATTTGCCCTGCCCGGAGCTGCCGACAAGAAACAGGAACTCACCTCGGCCGATGCTGAGGCTGACGTCGCTGAGCGCGTGGACACCGTTGGGGTAGACGAGGCTGACGTCGCGGAAAACGATCATGCCCCGTCCGAATACAAGCTCAGGACCGTGTGCAACGTCATGCTGTAAGCATCTATTCGGGCGCTGTTGCGGGCTGCCCTATCGGTAAAGGCCCTGCCCAAACCATAGCTAAAGGACCGGCATGGATTTCGACCTGAGCGCAGAGCAACTGGACGTGCAAAAGCTATGCCGCGAGTTCGCCGACAGCGAAATCGCGCCGCATGCCGAGGCATGGGATGCAAAGTCCGAGTTCCCCCTCGCGACGGTGAAAAAGATGGGCGAACTCGGTTTGCTAGGACTGCCGTTCCCCGAGCAGTACGGCGGCGCTGGGGCAGACACCGTTTCCTACGCGCTCGCGGTCATGGAGATCGGGCGCGCCGATGCGTCGGTTGGCATCACGATGGCAGCGCACGTCTCGTTAGGGTCGATGCCTTTTTTTCTGTTCGGCAGCGATGCGCAAAAAGATCGTTACCTCACGCCGCTTGCAAGCGGCAAGCAATTATGGGCGTTCGGCCTCACCGAACCACAGGCCGGATC
>JALYZS010000351.1 GCA_030948745.1 Vulcanimicrobiota bacterium
CCGCAGCTCCAACTTAGGGATCGCGTGCGCGGTCGGCGCATTCTTGTGGGTGCCCTTCATCCACAGTGTCGTCAGCATGTTGCCTACCTTCATCCTGTTCTCGATCGCGATGTCGCTCGCACGGCCGGGCCTGCAATCGCGCCTCACGGCCGAGGCACCTGAAAATCAGCGCGGCACGATTTTGGGCGTCAGTTCGGCCCTGGACAATCTCTCAGGCTTGACGATGCCGCCGCTCTCGACCGGGCTGCTGGGCAAGTACGGACCAGGCTGGGCGGGCGTTGTCTCAGCCTTCTTCGCGGTCATCGCGCTTTGCATTGGCATCCTTGCACAACGGCGCGAGGGGCCGTTCGTGCAACCCGTCACCACGACTGACCGCGCAGCCGAGGCGGCGGCGAAATAGCCCTTTAGACCTTCGCCGGTTCCTGGATATAGTTCTGGTAGATCAAGCCCTCAGCGATCTCCATGGACTCACCGAGCAGATGACGATCGAGCGCTTGCTGCGTGCAGGGGAGCCCCGACCGGCGTTCGGTCTGCAACCACTGGCTCACCGGTGTCTTCGTCTCATAGCTCAGCCACGCGTTGCAACTGAGCTCACCGGGGGCCACGCCGGAGCGCAGCACGGCGGCGTAGTCGGGCGTCTGCACGCCGGGAAAACGATAGGCGAGCGCTCGTTGAAACGCGGCATAACGCTCCCTCGACGAGTATAGGTCGAGCAGCGTGACCTGGACGGACAAGGTGGTGGTTTGCGCTGCATACACAAGATTCGCAGCATCCGCGGCCGCGGTGGAGGCAGCCTCCCATGCGCTCACGGCGTGGTCCATCGCGGCTTGCACCTTGGGCATGTCCTTGCTCGTGATATCGCCGCTCGTCGTGTCCAGCCCATTGAGCGCGGCCAGGAAGTCTTTCAACGTCTGGAGCGCATCGCTGCCCATCGAGATCGCCGCCCGCGCTTGGTCGACGCCCTGCACGAGCTGATCGGAAGAGCCGGCAAGCGCGGTCACAAGCGACGGATATAAAGGAAGCAGGGCGCGCGTCTTGGCCGTCGGCGGCCCCTCGGAAATCGTGTCGGCCATGTCTTTGAGCGGGCCTTGATTTTCAGCCGCCAGCTTGGGCGCCTGGTGCAACGCATCGGAACTGAAATCGAGCGTGCCGTTGATGGCGCGCGTGATGCGATTCAAACCGTCGACCGCCTGGGAGAGGTTATTGCCCTTCTTCTTGGGCGAGCCGAGGTTGGGAATGGAGTTCGATTGCGCCTCGAGCGCGTTGAACAAGGACTCGATGTCCTGCGCCGCAGCCTTCGAGCGTTCGCGCGCAAGTTTCGTGTCGCTGTCTGTGACGCTACGCGCCTCGGCGATGCGCGTCGCGACATCAGAAAGCCCGTAGGCGTCAGGCAAGGATGCGGCGGCGATGCGCTCGTGCGGTTGCCCGGGAGCGCCGGACTCGTGCAGCGCGACGTTGAGTCGCGCGACGTGCTCGCGCGCAATACTGTTGCCGCTCGCTTTTGCCAACGCCGTGGTCAAACGAGCACGCGCGTACATAAAGCGACCCTCCGCCTCATCATGCAGACCTTGCGCGATGATCTGATCCGCGGGCGGATTGTCCAACTCTGGATAGCCGAGCAGATGGTTGATGCGGTCCTTGGGCAGCGGATGCGACTGAAAGGCTTTGTCGGGTGCGCTGTCCGGGCCGTCTTTGCCGAGCCGGCCCAAGCCGACCATCATGTCGATGTTCGAAAGCGGGTCGTATCCCGCGCGCGTCATGAGCAGCAGCCCATACTGATCGGCTTGCAACTCGTCTTCCCGGGAGAACTTGCTGAATGCCAGATCCCCCGCGGTGCCGCCCAGCACGTAGGCGATCGGCGAAAGGATGGAGAGCACCCCGATGAGGATGCCGAGCAGCGTGCCCTTTTGGTTCAGCGTGACGACGTGGCGGCGCTCCACGTGCCCCATCTCGTGGCCCATGACAGCCGCGAGTTCGTCGTCGGAACCGACGTAGTTGAGCAGCCCCATATCGATGTGCAAAAAGCCGCCGGGCAGCGCGAACGCGTTCACCTCATTCGAGTCCAGAATCTCAAAACGGTAGGTGATGTCTTGGCGCGCGCGCAGTGCGGCGAGCTTGGCGCCGATACCGTTGACCCATGTCGTGAGGAATGGGTCATTGATGAGCACGCTCTGGTTGTCGATCTGCCGGTTGATGTCTGCGCCCTGGGCGACCTCTTTGGCGGTCGACATGGCGGCGGCAGGCGCAGGCATGAGGGGCAGTGCTATCATCAGCACGATGAGAGCAGCTGCCAGCGACCGATGGAAGGTGTGCAATCTCATGACGTACGTTTTTCGCTGGCGGCGCCGACGCAGCCTGGAGGTCCTGTGAGAAACCGTCTTGCGGTCGCGAAGATGAAACAGCGCTGAAAATGTGAGCGCTGTGACGACGCCCTCAGGGGATGATCGTCACCATGGAATCACGTCGCAGTCGTGCCAGAAAAGGCCCGTGTCTTTGGAGGGAGTCCGTGCCGCGAGGAATAGCGCGGTCTGTGCCGCCTTCTCAGGCTCGACGTATGCCTTCGGACCCCCCATGTCTGTTTTGACCCAGCCCGGGTGGAAGCAGTCCACCATGATGTCACGCTCGCGTAGATCGGCTGCCAACAGCTCGGTATATTTGTTGAGCGCGGTCTTGCTTATGCTGTACGCTGGGCCGTAGGCATCTGGCTCACCGGCGAGTTGGCCCATGGTCGAAGAGACATTGATGATGCGGCCGCCGGGGCGCAGATGGCGGACGAACGCATCGCACACCTGGATGGGGCCGTATAGGTTGACCTGCAGGGTGCGCTCGACCACGAGCGGGTCCATGTTCGAAGGGCGCATCTCGCGATCTTCGTCCAAGAAGACCGCGGCGTTGTTCACGAGGATGTCGATGCCGGGATAGCGCTGCATGAGATTCAAGGCGAGCATGCTGACCTGCGCGCCCAGCGTCACATCGGCGACGCCGAAATCGGCCTTATAGCCGCGCTGACGGAGATCGTCTGCGAGCTGTTCCCCATTGGTGCGGTCGCGCACGATGAGAATGCTGCAGGCGCCCTCGCGGGCGAACAGTTCGGCGATAGCCTTGCCGACGCCGCGGGAGGCGCCGGTGACCACGGCGATCTTACCGTCGAGTTTCCCTATCTTCTTAGACGAGCGTTTGGATAACTGCGTAGCCATGGCGTGTCTCCTACCCCTAAACGACCGGCCCTATGCGCGTTTTGACGGAAAGACTTGACCAACGTCGCCGCAAACCCGCGCTTATGCCTGAAGATCACGGCCAAGCCATCGAAGCCCTTTTCGCAGAGAACCGCACATTTGCGCCGCCCCCGGCCTTCACGGCGCAGGCCAATGTCAAGGACCCCGCCATTCACGAGCACGCCAAGCGCGACTTCCAGGCGTTCTGGGCCGCTGAGGCGGAACGCCTCGATTGGCTCGAGCGCTGGCGCACGGTGCTGCATTGGGACGAGAAATCGAAGGCGGCCCGCTGGTTCGATGGCGCCAAGCTCAATGTCGCCTACAACTGTCTTGATCGCCACGTGGAACGGGGTCACGCAGAGCAGGTCGCATATTTCTGGGAGGGCGAGCCGGGCGACGCCCGGGCCATAACGTACAGACAACTGCTGGACGAGACGTGCCGTCTCGCAAACGCGCTGCTGGAGCTTGGCGTGCAGCGCGGCGACCGCGTTGCGATCTACATGGGCATGGTGCCTCAGCTGCCGGTCGCGCTCTTGGCATGCGCGCGCATCGGTGCGATCCATTCCGTCGTCTTCGGCGGGTTTTCGGCGGAGAGCCTGCGCGATCGCATCCTCGACGGCGAGTGCAAGCTGCTCATCACACAAGACCAAAGCTGGCGGCGCGGCGGGAAGATACAGCTCAAGCAAATCGCCGACGATGCGGTCAAAGACGTCGCGTGCATCGAGAAGGTGATCGTCCTGCGGCGGATCGGTGATGCGGTCGCCTGGGACGACAAGCGCGACGTGTGGTACCACGATATCGTCGACCGTCAGAGCCCGAGCTGCGAACCCGCCCGCATGGACGCCGAAGACGTGCTCTACATCTTATATTCGAGCGGCACGACCGCCAAACCCAAGGGCATCGTGCACACGACGGGCGGCTATCTCACGGGCGTCGCGTCCACGCATGCCAACGTGTTCGACATCAAACCCGAGAGCGACGTGTTTTGGTGCACCGCCGACATCGGTTGGGTGACCGGTCACTCCTACGTCGTCTACGGGCCGCTCGCCAACCGCACCACGAGCGTCATCTACGAAGGGACGCCAGATTTCCCTGACAAGGACCGCTTTTGGGCGCTGGTCGAGAAATACAAGATCACGATCTGCTACACGGCACCGACCGCGATCCGCACCTTTATGAAATGGGGCACCGAATATCCGGCGCGGCACGATCTGTCGTCCCTGCGGCTGTTGGGAAGCGTCGGCGAGCCGATCAATCCGGAAGCGTGGATCTGGTATCAGCAGCACATCGGCGGCGGCCGATGCCCAGTGGTCGACACGTGGTGGCAGACGGAGACGGGCATGATCTTGCTATCGCCGCTGCCGGGGATCACGCCCACGAAACCAGGGTCAGCGACCTTCCCGTATCCGGGCGTGTTCGCCGATGTCGTGAACAACGAGGGAGAACCGGTGCCGCTCGGCGGCGGCGGGTACATCGTCATCACCAAGCCTTGGCCTGCGATGCTACGCACCTTGTGGAAAGCGCACGACCGCTACTTGGAGACGTACTGGAGCAAGTTCGGAAAGCAAGGCTACTATTTCCCGGCAGATGGTTGCAAGCGCGATACTGACGGCTACTATTGGTTGTTAGGCCGCGTGGACGACGTCATGAACGTTTCTGGTCACCGCATCTCCACGACCGAAGTGGAAAGCGCCTTCGTCGATCATCCGCGCGTCGCCGAAGCGGCAGTGGTCGCCAAGAAAGATGACATCACGGGCGAGGCGATCGCCGCCTTTGTGACGCTCAAGAGCCACGGCGTCGGCTCCATGATGGACGCGGACGAGTTGCGCAAGCACGTGGCGTCCAAGATCGGCGCCTTCGCGCGCCCGAAGTACATCACGTTCACGCCGGAGCTGCCCAAGACACGGTCGGGCAAGATCATGCGGCGTCTGCTGCGCGACGTCATGGAAGAGCGGCCGCTCGGCGACACGACGACGCTGGCCGACGCGACCGTGGTGAAACAGTTGATGGAGCTCGCACACGAGCGTCCGTCCGAGGAATAGCCGGCTTAAGCGCCAGCGGCGGTCAAGATGAGATCGGTGC
>JALYZS010000353.1 GCA_030948745.1 Vulcanimicrobiota bacterium
GCACGTAACGCAACGCGAACGCGCTGAGCAGCAGCCACAGACGCGGTTCGTGCAAACCCGAGAGCCAGGCGACCATGTGCGCGGAGCGTGAGGGAAGGCCCAGCAGCGTGAGCCCAGCGCCGATGAGGATCAGCAAGAACAGCAGGCTCCACCACGACACCCTTGCGCGAAGCGTGACGATCGGCCACAGGCGTGCCGCGGCTTGCGCGAGCAGATAGGCACCCGCCGCGGCGAGGAGCAGAGCGCGCAGATCGAACGGCGCGTAACTCACATAGGTCTGATACGCACGAACCGCAGACGAGGCGACGATGACGAGCGCGAGCATGCCGAGCAGCAATGCGATGCTCGTCAGCGCGATGTCGTACGCGAGCTTCAAGAGCGTCGCGGGGATGCGGACGTTGTTGAGCGGTGCGAATGTGCTTTTCAGCAGCCAGGAGAGCACGCGGAACGGATTGGTTTGCTCTTTGTCGATCGGGCTCCAGTAGCCCTCAAAAACGTCGACGAGCGGTTCGTCCGCCACCGGGCTGCCGGCGGCGTCGCGGCATTGCACGCGCAACGCGAATGCTTGGGCCTGTTGCAGCGTTTGACCGTCGCACGACAGCGGCCACTCGACCCCCGTGTTCCACGTGCCGCGCTTGGGCGCGGCGTTCGGCCCCAGGCGGAGCAGCCGGTCTTGTGCGGTCTCGTTCTCAAGCGCGGCCTGCAATGCGGCGGCGAACTGATCTTGGATCTCGTAGCGCTGGTGACGGCTGATGCCGTGCACGACGACGACTGCGTTCTTCATGGCAGGTCGCCCTTATAATCGGCTATTTCGCCAGACTCTTCACCTGATCGGTGGTCACGGGCGCCGCTTTATTGCCCCATGCGCTGCGGATGTAGGTGACGACGCCCGCGATCTCGGCGGGGGTGAGCTTACCTTTCCACGCGGGCATGATGCCGTTGAAGGGTTGGCCATTCACCTTGATCTGACCGTGCATGCCGTTCAGCACCGTGCCGATGACTTTGTCGGCCGGGCCCGTGACGTACGGGTTACCCGCCAAGGCGGGCGCAACCCCAGGAGCGCCTTGTCCGGCTGCGGCATGGCACGTGGCGCAATTCGACGCGAAGACCGTGGCGCCGGAGGTGCCCGGTCCCGCCGGGGTCACGCCGCCCTGTCCACCGCTGGGCAACGCGGGTTTGATCTCCCCGCGGCCGCCGGGTGGGGCGCCATAGCCTTCGACCGGGGTCTGGCCAACCGGGCTTGCGGCTTGTTCTGCGCCGATCACTTTGGCCGAATAGATGGTGATGCCGACGATCGCCGCGAGGCTCAGCGCCACGAGGCTCAGCATGTAGGGGCGCCGCGCCAAAACGCGGCTCGGATTGCGGTCCAGCCAGGGGATGAGGATGAGCACGAGCGTGAACACGCCCGGCAAGATGACCGTCGGCAACAAGGACATGTTCTGCGGGAATATCCGCAGCAAGCCGTAGAGCGCGTAGAAATACCACGCCGGTGATGCGATGAACTGCGCGTTGTTCGGGTCGGCCTTCGCGAGCAGTGGGGCAGGCATGAAGATCGACAGCAATGTGATGACGACAAACGCGGCCAGCGCGGTCATCGTGTCCATGAAGACCTGGTTGGGATAAAAGCGCCCATAGGTGGTCGCCGGTTCGTCTTTGGGCATGCCGGCCGGAGAGTTATGCCGGAAGATGAAGAGGTGCGCGCCGACGAGGGCGAGGATGAGCGCGGGCGTCGCCCACACGTGCAGTCCGAAGAACCGTCCGATCGTGAGGGTCCCAAGCGTCGAACCATCGCTGAGGAAGTGATAGATGAACGGTCCGACGCCCGGCACGCTCGCGGCGATGTTAATGGCGACTTGCGTGGCGAAGTAGGCGTTCAAGTCCCAGGGCAAGAGATAGCCGGTGAGCCCCATCGACAACACGATGAAGAACAAGAGCACGCCGACCACCCACTGCAGCTCGCGCGGCCGTTTATATGCGCCGAAGACGAGCACTTGCAGCAAGTGCATCGTCATGAGGATGATCATCGCCGACGCGCCCCAATAGTGCAAGCTGATGAGGAACGGTCCGGCGAAGACGTGGTCGTAGATGAACTTGGTGGATTCCCAGGCGGTCGGGGCAGCAGGCGAATAGTAGAACGTCAGGATGATGCCGGTGATGATCTGCACGACAAGCACGAGCAGGGTGGCGCTGCCGAAGACGTACCAGTAGCTGGCGCCGCCGGGGACGTCTTCGGTCAAAAAGTCCTTGAGGGCGCTGACGAATCCGGTGCGGCTCTCAACCCACTGAATCATTGCCCCTCCTCACCAGTACGAGACGCGGATGATGTTCGGCGTGTTGGCGAAGAACTTGATCCACTCCACTTGCGCCACGCCGTTTTGCTCTTTGAAAGGCAGGGGATCGAGACCGCGCGGTGCTGGACCCGGATTTGCGCCTTTGAGGTCGGCCGCCGTGAGCTTGCGGCCGTATTTGTTGAAGCGTGAGCCGTGGCACGGGCACACGAAGCCTTTGACGCCATCGTCCCAATCGTACTTGCAGTTCAAATGCGGGCACAGCGAGCTGAACATGACAAAACCTAAATTGCCGACCGGGTAGTTGATGTCGCCGCGCGTTTTATCGTTGAATAGTTCCGGGCGTTCGCGCCGCAATGCGGCTTCGTCAGCGCTGGAAAGCTTGAGCCCCCACACGTAGTACTCGGTGTCGGCGCGGTAATAGCCGTCCTCGACGGTCTTGTGGAAAAAGATCTTGACCGGTTTGTCCAGCGAAGCGCTGAGCTGGGCGAACTCATTTTTGTCCAGGGGTGAAAAGCCTTGATTGGCGTCGACGAGTTCAGGTTTGGGGATGAGCGACGCGACAAGTGGAATCGCCAGGCCCAGGCCGATGATGCCGCCCGTGAAGATCGTCGCACGCGCCAAAAACGCACGCCGGCTCACCTCTTCTGGAGTGCCGGGGTCGAGATACGCCTTCGCCTCGTTGGCCACGCCCGAATACCTCCATTCGCTGCGCCTCGATACGCGCAGCCGCCGCGTGGGCTGTTTGTGCCTCGGACAGCCGTTGCCTTTGGTTCGGTCGCCGCGTCGAGCGAGAATAGTCGGAAAATGCGCGCCTATCCGCGCGCGCGAGCGGGAGATGCTAGGTGCGACGAGCGCGGCAGGACATGCTCGCAGCGGGTCATAGTAAAGCCCCTAGAGTCTCCAGCGGGGAAGTCTCTTGATGAGCGCACAACAGTGGGCCGACCATCTTCTGGCGTTGCTCAAGCGTGATCTGCATGGCCATCTCTCGGGGCCTCATCGGATCAGCCTCCAGGACCATGCATTCGTGAGCGCACGCCCCGATGGCGATGTCGTCGCCGTGCAAGTGGGCGACCTGGACACGGCAGTCTCTGATTTCGAGCGGTGGATCTTCAACCCGGGCGTGACGAGCATCGTCGACGCGGCGAGGCACGTGCTGCCGCTGATCCGATGCATCCAGTGGTTGGAGGCATCAGCGCCGCGCTGAGGTGATTCCGCGCGGCGCCAGGCGACCTGAGCTGCTAGTCGTGCATCTCCTGGTCGGGATCTTTGATCCCGTTCGGGCAGATGTTCATCTCTGCCTCATGCGGGATGTAGTACGCGTGGAGATCGTAGTGGGGAACCATGAGCCCAGGATGGCCTTTGGGATGGTACTCGAGGTCCACGTGGTTGATGGTATGGCCGGGCAGCGGACGCAGATTGTCGAAATTGAAACCTTTGTCGAGTTGCGCTTTGGTCACCATGATCTCCGAGAAGATCACTTTACCTTGCCATGTGCCATAGATCGGGCCGACCGACCAATCTTTGAGCGCCACCCAATGTTCGCCCATGTGCGCGATGCACGGGCTGACCATTACCGCATTTGCCGGCATTCCGTCGGGCCGGTCTTTCGGTTGCGGCGGCAACTGCATCGCCGGAGCGTTGGCCGCCATCGCGAGCGATGACATAGCAAGACACAGCAAAAGCGCTGCGATCAAATTTCTTATCACAGACAGACGACTCCTTAGCGCATTGCGCGAATGAAAAAGGTCGATCACACCCCGCTCGGTATGGATCGGTTCCACCAGGACGACCGTGTGGTCGCTTCGCTCTCGGTTTCGCGTTCGTCGGCGACCGCTACGCTTGGCAACTCTGCCAAGCGTCCTTGCATCAAGCAACGGTCGCAGACGTCGTACTCTTCGATGCGATTCATGTCACGCGAGCGCGAGTAGCAAATAGCGCACTGATGCATACACGCTCCTCAATGTCGGCCGGGGAACCAATCATTGCGTGGACAACTGTTTTCTTTCCTTTAGAGCAAGCGTTCGCAACGCGAGCACGCGGCTGTGTCGTAGGCCTGCCTTTTGGTCAGGACGAACGCGCCAGCGGCAGAGGAGGGGTGGCAGAGCGGTTGATTGCGACGGTCTTGAAAACCGTTAGAGCGAGAGCTCTCGGGGGTTCGAATCCCTCCCCCTCCGCCCGATAAGATGGAGCGCCTCCGTCTCATCATCAGCGGCCGAGTGCAAAACGTGTTTTTCCGCGCGAGCACCGCTGAACAGGCACAACGCTTGCGCTTGACCGGGTGGGTAC
>JALYZS010000354.1 GCA_030948745.1 Vulcanimicrobiota bacterium
GCGGCGGTGTTGGACTCGCGCACTTCCAAGGTGATCCAGCGCGCGCCGCGATTGATCGCCTCTTCGATGAGGCGTATCAAGATCTGCTCGCCAAAACGCTTGCGCTGGTGCCGCGGGTCGACGGCGACGGTCGTGATGTGCGCGTCCTCGAGGATGACCCACAGTCCGCCATAGCCCACAACCCTGTCATCGAACCGGCCGACGAAATAGTGCGCCAGCTTGTTCTCGGTGAGCTCGTTATGGAAAGTGTTGCGCGGCCAGGGCGTCGGAAAGCAGGCCGCCTCGACGTCGAGGACTTCGGCGATATCGTGCGGGCGCATGGAAGCGATCTCGAGCAGCCGCGGCGGGGCCTTCATCGCTTCGGTGATTCGCGGCGTTGAAACGGCTGCCCCTGCCGCGAGGCGGCAGCGCGCTCCTCCCAATTGATGACGGCATTGGGACGTTGCCCATAGTCGATGGCGAGGTCGCGCCACGTCGCAGGTGCTCCCGCCGCGTAGGCTTGCCTCCCCAGCAACGCCACTCGACGCGCACGTTCGCCCGCAGCGAGCGCAGAAAAATCGGTGCCCACGACCGACGCTGTGGTGCCGCTTTCATCTTCGAGCCGCCCGACCAGCTGGGCGATGCCCCCGGCGTCACCGCTGCTGAACTCCGGCGCAGCTTCTGGCGTGCGACGGACGCGCATATAGTAAAACCCGGTCTTGCCCTTAGCCACCGCGACCAGGGGGTGGTGCGCCACACCCTGCTCCATCACATCATATGCGCTGATGCCCACGATCGGCAGGTCGCGCGCTTGCGCCAAACTTCTGGCGAATGCCACGCCGATCCGCAGCCCGGTGAACGATCCAGGCCCGCTACATACCGCGATGAGCTGGACCTCGGCCAAACTGCACCTCGCTTGCGCCAACACATCCTCCACGCTGGTCAAAAGCGCATCCAACGCTTGGCCGGCGGCAGCGACGGCAGCACCCGCGGCGTTGTGAAGCATCGCTGCTTCGACGTTCGCGGACGTGCTGATCCCGAGAACGCGGGGAGCAGAATGCACGGCCGTGCTCAAGGCGACGCGATCGCCGCCAGTCGCGCGGCCAGCGAACGCGCACGCTCTGAACCGCGCAACGTCGCGCTGCGCGCACCCTCATGCAGCATGAATTCGATCTCCAGGCTGTGCGCAGGCCACGCATCGCCTGCACGTTCCGGCCATTCCACGAGGGTGATCGCATCCGGGTGTAAGTATTGGTCGAGGTCCAGTTCTTCCACGCTTTGCGGATCGCTCAAGCGGTACAGATCAAGGTGCCAGACCGGTATGCGCCCGCGCGGGTACCAGTGCGCGATGACGAAGGTAGGACTCGTCGCAGGGCCGGCGCCGAGCGCTTGCGCGAACGCATCGGCAAAGGTCGTCTTGCCGGCCCCGAGCGGCCCGCGCAACAAGATCACGTCACCGGGCGCGCAATGCGATGCGAGTGCCTGCGCCAGCCGGCTTGTCGCCGCGATGTCGGGAAGCGATAGCGAAAGCATGGCATCATCACGTCGCACACTGCGCGCTTACCGTCACCGATAAACGCCTCCTGCAGCGTTCCAAGGCGGGAGCGCCACAGGCACGAATCGAACCTTTTCGTGTTACGGCAAAAGCCTGAGATCTTCAAGGAGAATGCCTTCGGTTGAGCACCTCTGACGACCGGCCTTCGCGTAATGGCCGCGACAGCAAGTCCGAGTCTGACCTGACTTTCGAAACCCTGCGCCACTCGACGCCCTCCGACCGTCTGCAGACGGTGAACGTCGAAGACGAGATGCGCCGTTCGTACCTCGACTACGCGATGAGCGTCATCGTGGCGCGCGCGCTGCCGGATGTCCGCGACGGTCTCAAGCCCGTGCATCGCCGCATTTTGTACGCCATGTCGCAGCTCGGGCTCAGTCCTGACAAGCCGCACCGCAAATGCGCCGGCACCGTCGGCGAGGTGCTCAAGAATTATCACCCGCACGGTGATGTGTCGGTGTACGACGCGCTCGTGCGCATGGCACAAGACTTCAGCTTGCGCTACCCGCTCATTGGCGGCCATGGCAACTTCGGATCCGTGGACGGCGACCCGCCCGCCGCAATGCGCTACACCGAAGCGCGTCTGGCACCGCTCGCGCTCGAGATGCTGGCGGACATCGACAAAGAGACCGTCGACTTCGTCCCCAACTACGATGCCTCGACGCGCGAGCCGACGTTGCTGCCCGCCCGGCTGCCGAATCTGCTCGTCAACGGCTCGTCCGGCATCGCCGTCGGCATGGCGACGAACATCCCGCCGCACAACCTGAGCGAAGTCTGCGATGCGCTCGCTGCGATCATCGACGACCGCACCATCAAAGATGAGAAGCTGCTCAAGATCGTCACCGGTCCCGACTTCCCGACCGGCGCGCTCATCTTGGGCCGGGAGGGCATCCGGCAAAGCTATCTCACCGGTCGCGGCTCCATCGTCGTGCGTTCGAAGCACGAATTCGAGGAGCTGCGCGGCGGGCGGCAGGCGATCATCATCACGGAGATCCCGTTCCAGCTCAACAAGACCAGGCTCATCGAGTCCATCGCCGAGCTCGTCACCTCGAAAAAGACGGTCGGCATCGCCGATCTGCGGGATGAGAGCGACCGCAAGGGCATGCGCATCGTCATCGAGCTCAAGCGCGAAGCGCAGACCCAGCTCATCCTCAACCAGCTCTACAAACATACGCCGTTGCAAAGCTCGTTCGGCGTCAACAACGTCGCCCTCGTCGACGGCCAGCCGCGCACGCTCACCTTGCGTGAGATGCTCGATGCGTATGTCGAACATCGCAAAGTCGTGGTCACGCGCCGCTCCCAGTACGAGCTGCGCAAGGCCAAAGAAAGGGCGCACATCCTCGAGGGCTACCGCATCGCCCTCGACCATATCGACGCTATCATCAAGCTCATCCGCGGATCGCAGACCACCGAAGAAGCCCGCGCCGGCCTGATGAAAAGGTTCAAGCTCAGCGAGATCCAGGCCAATGCGATCCTCGACCTGCGCCTGCAACGGCTGGTCGCGCTCGAACGCCAGAAGATCGAAGACGAATACGTCGCTTTGCTCAAGACGATCGCTGGGCTCGAGGAACTGCTGCGCAGCGAGCGGCGCATCTACGGCGTCGTCAAAGAC
>JALYZS010000363.1 GCA_030948745.1 Vulcanimicrobiota bacterium
CTGAACTAACGCGCGACCAGCCGAAAGAACTCGAGCAAGCTTTCAAGAGGCGGCGGCAACGGCGACCCCTGCAGCACGGCCGTGAAGAAGCCGTCGCGCACCGCATCGGGCGCGAGCTTCGACAAGCGGCGCACGAATTCGCGCAGGTTCAGCTCCGTCGAGTACGTGGCGTCGTTGCCCAGCGCTTTGCGGAAGTTGAATGAAGACGCGATGAGATACCAAAGCTCGGGCGAACGCTCGATGCGCAGCGCTAGGGCGAAGTAAAGCTCTTCGTTCTGTATGGTGGTGTCGCCGCGCCGGCTGGGATCGAGTGTGGTCGTCGGCAGATGTGTCGTGGCCATCAATGCCGTGGAGCTCATCGCAACGCCCTGAGCCTTCGGCGGCGCGCTGCGGGTCGAGACATTGCGAATGCGTGCCCCATAGAAGGCCCGTAGGTCTTGCGCCGGGATGACGCGCTCGTCCCCGCCGTCTGCAAGCGAGACGCGTAGGCAGTGCTGTGTGTCGTCGAACAGCACACCGCCGATCCGGGCGTTGGGCGGCATGGCGACGCCGAACCCTTCTTCTTGCACTGTGCCGGCATCCGGTGAGGCGACGGGTTCATCCATTCTGCGACTCCTTACAGTCAGCGCGCGCTGGGCCACGGATCAGCGATGAAATTGTTGACGTGCACATCAGGGTAGAGTCCGTCCACCCGCGCCTTGGTGAAGCTTTCCAAAAGCTTGAAACCGGCGGGATCGGCGAAGGTCACCTGCGAGACGCTGTAGGGGGCGTTGGGGTCGTTGGGGTTCGCTGCGGCGAGCTCGATCATGACGCGGTCGGTGAGATCGTAGATGTCGCGGGTCTTCGTGTCGTTGGTCTTTTCGATGGCATCGTACGACTCGCGCCGCCCGCTGCGATGCGCGGGATGCGCGGCGAACGCGGCTTTGACCTGATCCTCCGACATGCCGATCGAGACGCCGGCCGGCCCGCGAAAGGCGGGGTCACTGTTCACCGACACCGCAACGACGCGTTCGCTCTGCAGCAATACCTGGCCCCAAGGGTAGGTCATGACGTCCGCCTTGACACCCGGCAGCGAGAACGGCCCAGACTCCTGCGGTTTGCCGACGATCTGCTCGACTTGCGCGCGGCTTATGCCGGGCGTGACCCCGGGCTTATAGCCATTCGACTGCTGCTGCTTGGAACCGCAGCCGGACATGGCGAGGCACAGCGCGAGCGCGAGGATGGGCAGAGCACGATGGGTGTGCGGCACCGTCAGCCCCTCTCCGGCGTCATCGATCAACGCCAACTTGACAGGATTCAAATGCAAAGCTGTACACGCCGAGACCATATTCGCGTGGCGCAAGCTCCAGGTCGTGATGGCCGAAGTGGCGGTTCATGACCAAGTCGTAGGCGCGCGCCGCATCGACCACGATGTACGAGCGGCCTCGGGCATCGTAATGCACGTCCTCGCCAGCATCCGGCGGGCTCAGGGCCGCCCCATCTTGCCTTATGTACACAGTCATCGGCTTGCCGGATTCAGGTTTCAATACCGCCACGACTTGGATGGCATGGTAGCGCAGGGCGATGTGATCGCGCGCGCTTGTATCCGCGCGGGCGTGCACCACCGCCTCACGGGCATTGAACCACGGTCCGTCAAGATACAGCAGGCCATCGCGGTGCCCATGCACAGGATCATGGTAGCCGACGACTTCATCGCTGCGATGGCCCTCACGGTTGCCCAGCGCGGCTTGCGCGTACACCTCTGGCGTCTGCGGGTAGCACACCGCGCCCGGCTTCGTGTAGCTGTCCTGGGGCAGCAATGCCATCACGGGCGGCAGCGTGACGCCCGGATGTGCGGCGCGGACAAGCTGGGCGATCATCCTTTCGGTCTGCGGGTAGTCGCCTTCGCCAACATGCTCGCGGACCAGCCGCTCCTGCGTGTCGAACAGAAATTCGTGCGGCCACGAGTCGTTGTGATAGCGGTTCCAGATCGCACGCTCGTTGTCCAGGGCCACGGGCCAGGTGATGCCGAGGCGCTGCAGCGCAGCGGCGACGTTTGCGCGCTCAGCGCCGAACGCGAACTCAGGCGTGTGGACGCCGACGATCTCAAAACCGTACGGCTTATAGCGCTCGTACCACGCCTTCTCATACGGCAGCGTGCGCAGGCAGTTGACGCAGGTGTACTCCCAAAAATCGACCAGGACGATCTTGCCCTTGAGGTCGGCAGGGCTGAGCGCTTGCGCATTGAGCCACGCCGTAGCACCTTCAAAGGATGCGAGCTGCGTGACATCGCTGCGCGCTTGGGCGGGTGTGGCATGCAGAGCCAGCAGGAGCGCCGCAAATCCCGCGCCCAGCGATGCGACCCAAGCGCGGCTGACGGCGCGCAGCCTCATCCTTGCATGATCCCCGACGCGATGACTTCTTCCCCACCGGCATCGTACAGCACGAGCAGCTGACCGGGACTTATGACGGGCACGGCCTGCGCGAAATCCACGATCATGCCGCCATGGGGTTGCAAGCGCGCGCGCGCCGGCACGGCGGCGCTGCGGTAACGGCACATCGCCACGCCATCGCATGTCGCTCCAGCGGAAAAGCGGTCCACGCGGATGACGTTCGCGTCGCTGCAATGCACGCTGTGGCGTTCCAAGTCGTGGCGCCGGCCGATCACGAGCGCATTCGCGGCGCTGTCGATCTGCACGACATACCACGGACCATCCTGCAGCAGATCCGGCAGACCCTTGCGTTGGCCGACGGTGAAGCCCAACAATCCGTCATGCCGGCCCACCTGCTCACCGTCCATCGTGACGATCGCTCCGGGGCGCAGACTGTCCGGGTAGCGCGCGCTGATGAACGAGCGATAGTCGCCGTCGACGAAACACAGGTCCATCGAGTCGGGCTTGTCTGCGACGTCCAAACCGAATTCGCGAGCAAGCTCGCGGGTCTGCTCCTTGGTGTAATCGCCCAACGGGAGGATCATCCGCTGCAGCTGCGCCGGCCGCAATCCGGCCAGCATGTAGGACTGATCTTTGCTACGGTCGCGCGCGCGCAACAGATGCACGCCGTCAGCCCCCGCCTGCACGCGCGCATAATGCCCCGTGATGAGCGTCCCGGCGTTGAGCGCGTCGGCGAAATCGAGCAGCACTCCGAACTTGATGAGGTTATTGCAGGCGACGCACGGGTTGGGGGTGCGCCCGGCCACGTACTCACGGCAGAAATAGCTGACGACCGCATGCTGGAACGCGGCTTCGAAATTGATGATATAATGAGGGATGCCGGCGATCGCGGCCGCCGCGCGTGCATCCCGATACGCGGTCGGACCGCAGCACTGGCGCACTTTTTCGCTCAGCTCCGCAGAGCCGGGACTCCACAATCGCATGGTCAGACCCACGGCGTGCAAACCTTGTCGGGCGGCCAGAGCGCACGCGACGGCGCTATCCACCCCGCCGCTCAGCGCGGCGACGCAGGCCTTGGCGGCGCCGGTCCGTCTGCGCTCCCGCGCAGGGTCAAAAACGATGTCAGCTATCACGTTCGTTGTGCCGTTCGGTCAGGGATGGTCGGTCCAGGAAAGGACTAAGCCCGGGCTTTTCAAATTCCTTTTGCCAGCGTTCCCCTCATCTATTTGCCCCGCTGCATTCGTGAGCTCAGCCCCTCCGCTCACGAGGTTGTCATGGACGAAATAGGCGCTCAGCTTTCACGAACGCGCCAAGCACAGGGACTATCGGTGTCCGAAGTCGCCGCGCGCTTGCGGATCCGGCGCAAGTTCGTCGAGGCGCTTGAAAACGAAGACTGGCACGATGTGGGCGAGTTCGTCTACGTGCGTGGTTTCCTCAAGAATTACGCCGATCTGCTCGGGCTGGATCCGCAGCCGCTTTTGCTCGGCCTGCGTGAATCGTACCAAGCCGAAGCAGTCGCCGGCGCGAGCGCGCCGCCCGCCAGCGGTTACGGCAACTACGCACCGCTTTCGGCGCAGCGCTCGAGCGCGCCGAAAAATGCGCGCTGGTTTCCCTGGGTCATGGGATCGTTGACCGTCATCGCAGGTGCGCTCGTCGTGCTGCTCGCGATCAGCATGTTCGGATTGGTGTGGCCGTCGAATCGCACTGCGGATGCCGGACGGCCGGGCGGACAAAATGTGCAGCCGATAGCGGTGCCAACGGTGAACCCAACGGGGGCGCTCACATCCGGCGGCGTCGCCAGCGACGCCAACCCCGGGGGCGTCAATCTGCGCCTGCAGTTGACGCAGACGAGCTGGCTCTCGGTGATGGTCGACGGCAAGCGCGTGCTGTACGAGACCTTGCCCGCCGGCGCGGTCCGTGAGTTCCATGGCGCGCGCGAGATCACGCTGCGCGCCGGCAACGCCGGCGGAGTGATGGCGAAATTCGACGGCAAAGATCTGGGCACATTGGGTCAGGCAGGTCAGGTCCAAGATCGGGTCTTTGCAGTGAAGCCGTCGCCGAATCAAGTAAACGGCGTGCATGAGTGATTTTTCGTTCGACGTCGTGTCTCGCGTCGACAAGCAGAGCCTGAGCGACGCGGTCATCCAAGCCCAGCGTGAGATCGCGACCCGCTTCGATTTCAAAAATTCGCGATCGTCCCTCGAGCTCAAGGATCTCGAGATCACCGTGATCGCCGATGACGAGCTCAAATTGAAAAACGTGCTCGACATCCTGCAGAGCAGATGCGTCAAG
The DNA here is from genome assembly GCA_030948745.1 of Vulcanimicrobiota bacterium. Taxonomy (GTDB): domain Bacteria; phylum Vulcanimicrobiota; class Vulcanimicrobiia; order Eremiobacterales; family Eremiobacteraceae; genus JALYZS01. The sequence goes on from JALYZS010000363.1 coordinate 4,665, forward strand.
CGCGGTGTTTCGCTCAAAGCGCTGCAATACGGCAAAGCGGAGCCCGCGTCCCAGGGGACTTTGCGACAAGTGATCACCTGTACGCAGGGTATATCCAAGGACCAGGCCAAGCGCATCACGGAGAGCCTCAAGAGCTCGAAGCTCAAAGTAAGCACCCAGATACAAGACGAGCAAGTCCGGGTGTCGAGCAAATCGAAGGACGAACTCCAAAAGGCGATCGCTTTGGTCAAGGAGTTGCCGCTCGAGTTCCCGGTCCAGTTCATGAACTACCGGTGAGCGAGGCGGCCGTCACTGCGCAAGGGGACCGTACCATTGCCTGAATTCGAAGACCCGTCGGGTTCACCTGGGGTCGAGTCTCCCACGCCCGCGCCCGCGCCCAATCCTCATCCGGCCGCGCGCCCGCCGCGCAAGCGCATCTGGATCCCACTCGTCGTCCTGTTGCTGATCGCACTCGTGGCGTCGTTCGGTTTCTATGCGAAGACACGCGGATATAACGCCTTAGCGCCGTTTCTGCCCTCGCCCGATCTGACCCAGGTCTTCGGCAAGAACAACCTGCGCGTGCTCGTCATGGGGC
>JALYZS010000024.1 GCA_030948745.1 Vulcanimicrobiota bacterium
CGCGTTCATAGGCCAGCCCGTGGCGCAGCAGGTACAGCTCCATGCGTGGTAGCTTGGCGAGGCGAACCGTCGCGCCTTCCAGAAGCCGCCACGCGCTGATGCTGCACGACCTCATGCGATTCGCGCTTGACCGCCAACACGAACTGTGGATCGCGACGCGCACGCACATCGCGCTCAGCCTCGGCGCGGTCGCGATCGCGGCGCTCGTCGGCATACCGCTGGGTGTGTGGACCTCGCGCCATGCAGCGGGCCGTCCGGTCGTCGGCGCCGTGAGCGCCCTTCGGGTGATCCCCAGCCTTGCGATCCTGGCGCTCGTGTTGCCGCTGCTCGGCATCGGATTCGCACCCGCGTTGCTCGCGTTGATCGTGCTCGCGTGCCCGCCCATCATCATCAATACCGACGTCGCCTTCCGGAGCATCGATCCGGCCATCCGCGAAGCAGGGCTCGGCATGGGGATGCGATCGGGGCAGCTGTTGCGGCGCGTCGAGACACCGCTCGCATTTCCAGTCGTTTTGGCCGGCATGCGCACGAGCACGGTCGAGGTGATCGCGAGCGCAACGCTTGCAGCCTTCATCGGCGGCGGTGGGTTGGGCGATTTCATCCTCAACGGCTTGGCCAACAACGATATGCGTCAACTATTGCTCGGCGGCATCGCTGTCGCGCTGCTCGCGCTGCTGGCCGAGTCGTGCTTGAGTCTTGGGGTGCGTGCTGCGCGCCGGCGCGTGGGCGGCTTGCGCCTTGCCTGAGCGTCTTCCGCGCTCCCAAGCCTTACGGGCCTTGGCCGGGATCGCGCTCCTGGCGAGCGTCGGATGCGGCCACACGAACGTCCGCACGCTCAAGGTTGGTTCGAAGAACTTCACCGAGGAGCTGCTGCTGGCGGAGATGTACGCCGCGCTCATGGAGCAGGGCGGATTCGGCGTCCAACGCCGCCTGAACTTGGGCGGCACGCAGATCGCAATGGCGTCACTACAGCGCGGCGACATCGACCTGTACCCGGAGTACACCGGCACCGCCCTGCTCACCGAGCTGCACCTGCCGCCGCTGCACGAGCGCGCGGCGGTCTACGCGACCGTGCAGCGCGAATACCAGCGCCGCTTCGGGCTGCGTTGGCTCGACCCGGCTCCCATGAACGATACGCAGGCGCTCGCCGTCACCGCCCAAACCGCCGGTCGCCGATCCTTGCACACGTTGTCGGACTGCGCACGGCTCGCGCCGCAGCTGCGCCTCGGCGCGGTGCCGGAGTTCACCGACCGGCCCGACGGGCTGCCCGGGCTGCAGCGTGCGTACGGCGGTTTCCATTTCGCAAGCGTGAAGCTCATCGACATCGGCCTCAAATATCGCGCGCTCATCGGCGGCGACGTGGATGTCGTCGTCGCGTTCGGCACCGACGGGCAGATCGACGCGCAACACCTCGTCGTGCTCGAGGACGACAAGCATTTCTTTCCGCCCTACCAAGTCGCGCCGGTCGTGCGCGCTGATACGCTGCAACGCTTTCCCCAGATCGCGACGCTCTTGAATCCGCTCGCGCCCACGCTCACGGATGCGACGATGCGCCGTCTGAATTGGCGCGTGGACGGGCAGCACGAGGAGCCGGCCGACGTCGCGCGAGACTTCTTAACGCGCTCCGGACTGCTGCGCAGCACGTAGTGGCGCCCGCCTCGCAACGCGGGATCGAATTCCAGGGCGTCAGCAAGCGCTACGACGGCGGGGCGCAAGCCGTGCGCGACGTCGAACTCGCGGTCGCGACGGGAGAATTCGTCGTGCTGCTAGGTCCCTCAGGCTGCGGCAAGACGACGCTGCTCAAGATGGTCAACCGCTTGCAGGAGCCGAGCGCCGGCCGCGTGCTCGTGAACGGCGTGGACACGCACAGCATACCCGCGGAAACGCTGCGCCGCGGCATCGGCTACGTCATCCAGCAGATCGGTCTGTTCCCGCACATGAGCGTCGGTCAAAACGTCGCCGTCGTGCCCGAGCTTTTGGGCTGGGATGCTGCGCGCACCGCGGCACGAGCTCACGAGCTGCTGGATCTTGTCGGGTTGCCCCGTGCCGAGTTCGCAGGCCGTTTCCCCGGCCAGCTCTCCGGGGGCCAGCAGCAGCGTGTCGGTTTGGCCCGGGCGCTCGGCGCCGATCCCGCCGTGCTGCTCATGGACGAGCCGTTCGGTGCGCTCGACGCGATCGAACGCTTGCGATTGCAGACCGAGCTCGCGGACCTGCAGCGCCACCTGTGCAAGACGATCCTGTTCGTGACGCACGACGTGGACGAGGCATTGCGGCTCGCGGACCGCATCGTCATCATGCGCGAGGGCCGCGTCCTGCAAGCAGCTTCGCCGTTGCAGATCTTGGCCGCGCCGGCAGACGCGTTCGTGGCCGAGCTGCTCAACACGCATGACGTGATACGACGCATGAGCGTGCTCACCGTCGCCGACGCGATGAGGGCGCCCGCGGACCACGCAGATGAGCCCCTTGGCGAGCGTGGCCCGCAGACCCGGGTCGGCCTGCGCATGGATCTGCGTTCGGCGTTGTCGCTGCTCGTGCTCGCGGGCGAGGATCGCGCGCTCGTCGTTGACGGCGGTCAGGTGGCGGGCCAGGCGAGCATCACCGATATGCTGCGCGCGGCGCGCATGCTGCCCAGCAGCACATCGGCATGAGCTATCTCTTCCACCATCTGAGCCTCGTGCTGCGGTTGAGCGCGGCCCACATCGTCCTGGTCGCCACTGCGCTCGCTATCGCCCTGATCATCGCCACACCGCTCGCGGTCCTCATCTCGCGCAAGCCTCGGTTGGGCACGCCGCTGCTCGGCTTTTTCGGCGTCATCTATACCATCCCGAGCCTCGCCTTGTTCGCCTTCTTGATCCCGGTGCTCGGGCTGGGCTTCTGGACCGCGGTCGTCGCGCTGGCGGCGTACGCGCAGATGATCCTCATCCGCAACTTTTCGGCAGCTCTCAGCGGGGTGGACGCGGCTGCGAAGGAGGCGGCCAAGGGCATGGGGATGAGCAGCGTCCAGAGCTTATGGCGCGTCGAGGCGCCGATCGCCATGCCGGTCGCGATCGCGGGCGTGCGTCTTGCGACCATCTCGCTCATCGGCATCGCCACCGTCGCGGCGTGGATCAACGCAGGCGGTTTGGGCGTGCTCGTGCTCGACGGTATCCAACACGACTATCCACAGAAAGCGGTGGCAGGCGCTCTGGCTGCCGTCGCGTTGTCGCTCCTTGCGGACGCCGTTCTGCGGCGCGCGGAACGGCGCTACCGGCGGCATCTCGCAGGCAGAGGGGTTTAGACCAACAGCAGATGGCAGGCGAAGCGGCGCGCCTCGTCCTGCCAACTCGAGCCCAGCCTGAAGGCTGCGTCCTGCGCCATCCGCGCGACACTCTCGCTATCGAACTTATAGGATGATTCGGTGTGGATCGTCTCGCCGGCGGCGAACTGCACGTGTAGCTCGATCGCAGCGATGCGATAGCTCTTCGCCTGCTCGCTCTCCAGGTGCATTTCGACCCGCGACGCCTGCGCATTGTAAAATGCCCGGTGGCGGAAAGCACGGACGTCGAACGTCCCGGCGAGTTCCCGGTTGATGCGCGCGAGGATGTTCTTGTTGAACGCCGCGGTGACGCCGGTCGGGTCGTCATACGCCGCCTCCAGCAGCGAGGCGTCTTTCTTGAGATCCGTGCCTAACAGCAGCGCATCGCCCGGCTGCAACACCGCGCGGATGGCGCGTAGCAGATTCAGCGCCTCGGGCGGCTCGAAATTTCCTATGTTGGAACCTAAGAACAGCGCCAGCGTCTTGCCGCCGGCGGTCTTGGCGATCTGCCCCAGCCCCTCTTTATATTCGAAGGGGAAACTCTGCACGGTCAGGGCCGGATATTGCGCCTCCAAGGCGCGTGCCGCCGATTCCAGGGCGGACTTGGATATGTCGATCGCGGTGTAATGCAGCTGCGGCCGCAGCCGCAGCGCGGCCTCCAACAGGATGCGCGTCTTGATGGCGCTGCCGCTGCCCAGCTCCACGACTCGCGTCGGATCCGCGGCCTCGATGATGGCCGTGCTTGAGGAGCGCAGGATCTCGGTTTCCGCGCGGGTCAGATAATATTCCGGCAACACGGTGATCGCCTCGAACAGCATCGAGCCGAGCTCATCGTAGAAGTAGCGTGCCGGCAACGTCTTCGGCTGCGCGCTCAGTCCTGCTCGAACGTCGTCGGCGAAAGGCATCGCCGCTGATTCTTGGAAAGCGACATGCGACCTTTCGCGGCAATGAGGTGACGTGGAATGGATGATCGCGCTCAGCGACGGCGCGCAGACGACGCTGGAATCATGGGGAAAACGCGGCAGCGCCGTGCTGTGCGTGCACGGCATCACGAGTTCACGCAAGGCATGGCTGCGCACCGCGCACGTGTTGGGCGAGCGCTTTCGTGTGTTCGCCTACGACCAGCGCGGGCACGGAGACTCGGCTGCAGTGACGGGGAATATGAGCTTGGAGCGTTCCCTCGCAGATGTGCGCGACGTCGCCGCCGCGATCGGCGAACCGGTCGCGCTCATCGGACACTCATGGGGCGGCGCCGTCGTGCTGCTCGCTGGCCTGGAGC
>JALYZS010000057.1 GCA_030948745.1 Vulcanimicrobiota bacterium
CCCCAGGACGACGGTAGCGAACATCTGGACGAAGCGCCGGTATGCATCCCACGCGAACTTGTCGTTTTTCGTCAGCACGATGAGCGCGTTGCAAGTGCGGTTGTTCAAGCCCAGGTTGAGGACCGTGTCCATCATGCCAGGCATGCTCACGCGCGCACCGGAACGCACGGACACGAGCAGCGGGTCGGTTTCCCCGCCGAATTCCTTGCCTGACTTGCGCTCGAGCTCCGCGATGCGTTTGTGGATCTCTTCATCCAGCCCGGGTGGGAATTGGCGTCCAAGCTCGACGTAGCGACGGCAGACTTCGGTCGTGATCGTGAAGCCGGGCGGTACCGGCAGCCCGATGCGCGTCATCTCCGAGAGGCCCGCGCCTTTGCCGCCGAGCAGCTCGCGCATGGAGGCGCTGCCTTCTTCAAAAGCATAGGTCATTTTGCCGAGCGTCGATTTCGTCGGCGGCTCGACCTTGCGCGTCGTGGCTTTGCGAGGCTGGGGCAATGAGGGCATGGGTCCGGCTAACGTGTCCACCATCTGCGGAATCGTCGCCATCGGCACGCCGGCCATCAGGTTGCTTTCAGGCTCGGGGGCTGCGACGGCTTTGCCGTTTTCGTGGGCGCCGGCGGTAACTGCCGGCTCGAGCTGGGCAACGGCGCCTGTCCGCTCTGCCGCTTTGCGGGCCGAGCTGGCCTTTTTGGTGGGAACAGGGGGCTTGTCCCCAGCGTTTGCCTGCTTGGCGACTGGCGCGGTTTTGGCGGGTGGGGCTGTTTTCGATGATGCGGCGGCCTTCGCGGCCGGCGTCACTCGCTTGGCAGCGGCCGCAGCCGCGGGCTTCCGCGCATCCGCCTTTTTGGCAGAGCCGGAGGGCCGCAGCCGGGGTGCCGGTTTCTGGGCGACACGCCCGGCAACTGTGCGTTGCCCTGCCTTCGACGGCTTCGCTGCCGGCCGGACGGAGCGAGATTTAACCTTCATGTAACCCCCAAAGCTCGGACATCGGCTGTGAAAAGGGTGCGCAACTGTCGCGGCGCGCGCGGAGACGCGAAAATACTACTTGCTAATTAGATGCGGGACAAGGGCTGACCTTTAGAGACCGAGTCGCTTGCGGAGATAGCTTTCGAGTTGTGCGACACTCACCCGCGCTTGCAGTTTGCTGTCGCGGTCGCGCACGGTCACGTCCTGGCGATCGAGCGATTCATAGTCCACAGTGACGCACGCCGGCGTGCCAATCTCGTCTTGGCGGTAGTAGCGTTTGCCGACGTTCCCAGAATCGTCGAAGAGGGTGCGCATGAGCGGGCGTAGCGCGCGCTCGATGTTCGCCGCCATCTCCACGATGTCGGGCTTGTTGCGCACGAGCGGGAAGACTGCGACTTTGTACGGTGCCAGACGCGGATGCAAATGCAGCACGGTCCGCTCCGCTTCTTTTTCGTAGGCGTCGAGCATGAAGACCAGCGTCGCACGGTCGACGCCGAGCGCAGGCTCGATGACGACCGGCAGATATTTGCTCTTGTTCTCCTCATCGAAAAAAGCGAGATCCTTGCCGCTGGCCTTGACGTGCTGCGTGAGGTCGAAGCAACCGCGATGCGCGATGCCCTCCAGCTCGCCCCAGCCAAAGGGATAGTCGTACTCCAGATCGGTGGTAGCGCTGCTGTAATGCGCCAGATCGGCGCCCGCATATTCGTGCTTGCGCAACCGGTCGGGCTGTACGCCGAGCGACAACCACCATTCGTAGCGTTGTTGCACCCAGTAGCGATACCAGCGCAGCCCCTCTTCGGCCGGTTCCGCAGGCACGAAATACTCCATCTCCATCAGCTCGAACTCGCGCGAGCGGAAGATGAAATTGCCCGGCGTGATCTCGTTGCGAAACGCCTTGCCGATCTGCGCCAGCCCGAACGGCGGCTTCTTGCGCGCCGTCTGATATGCGAGCTTGAAATCGACGAACATGCCTTGCGCGGTCTCGGGGCGCAGATAGGCTTGCGACGAGGCGTCCTCCATAGCGCCGATCGAGGTGCGGAACATGAGGTTGAACGCGCGCGGCGCGGTGAGCGTCTTGTTGCCGCACGACGGGCACTGCTCGCTCGTCAGGTGGTCGGCGCGGAAACGTTTCTTGCAGGTCTTGCAGTCGACCATCATGTCGGTGAAATTCTCGACGTGGCCCGACGCGCGCCACACGTCCGGATGCATGATGATAGACGTCTCCAGGCCGACGACGTCGTCGCGCAGCGCCACCATGTCGCGCCACCACGCCTCGCGCACATTGCGCTTGAGCTCGACGCCGACGGGACCGTAATCCCACATGCCGTTGACGCCGCCGTAGATCTCGCTCGAAGGGAACACGAAGCCGCGGCGCTTGGCAAGCGAGCTGATCTCTTCCATGCTGGGCTTCGGGCGCAGGGTTGTCGTCGCGATGGCTGCCGCTCCTACGTGTGCGCGCGCAAGGCGCCGAGGATCTCTTTGGGCGCCAGCGGCTTGCCGTACATGAGCACGCCCACGCGATACAGCTTGCCCGCCATCTGCGTGAACAACCAGATGGTCGCAAGCGACGCGAGGATGGAGACCAGGACCTGCCACAGCGGCACTTCGGACGTGGCCACCCGCGCGAACATCACCATGGGACTCAACATCGGGATGAGCGACCCCCAGACGGAGACCGGCTTCTCCGGATCGATGAGCACGAACAGCGATAAGAAGTACGCGACGATGATGGGAAACGTGAAGAAGCTGCTCGTCTGCTGCAAATCTTCGGGCTTGCTCGCGAGCGCGCCGACGCCCGCGAACATCGTGGCATACGTGAAGAATCCAAGCACGAAGAAGATGACGAGGTAGAGCCAACTCATGAGCGGCACCGTCAAGATGGCGATGCCGGCTCCGGCTTGTCCGTTCGCCGGCATCGCATGCAAGAGGTGTCGTCCGAACGCCGCGGCGGCCAACGCGTTGATCGTCAGCGAGGCCAGCCCGATCACGACCAGCTGCGTCAACGCCAGGCTGCCGATGCCGGCGATCTTGCCCGCCAGCAGCTGCGAGGGCCGCACCGCGCCGATCATGAGTTCCATGACGCGATTGGATTTTTCCTCGATCACGCCTTGCGCGACGTAGATGCCGTAAAGAATCACCGACATGTACATCAAGAACAGCAGGAAGTACACGAGCAATTGGGAGCGCGTCTGTTCCTCTGCGCTCTTGTAGTGCTTGTTCAGGTTCACGGTCATGAACGGAAAGTTGAGGATCTTTTGCGGGCGCAGCGCAGGAT
>JALYZS010000080.1 GCA_030948745.1 Vulcanimicrobiota bacterium
GGGTTGATCTGGCCGCTGACGAAGAATTGGAACGTGATGAGCTTACCCAATGGCGGACCCGGCTGCGGTTCGACCGGACCACGGCCGCAACCGGCCAAGAGCACAGCGCAGCCCAAGGCGGCTGCGAGCAAGCGGGCCAGATGAGCGTGCTGCATGGCTAGCAGCCTGAGCGGCAGGCCGCTCGTGAAATCGACCGCCCCGGCCGGCACGTTCTGGCGTTACGCATTACCGGCGAGCGTGCTCTGTCCGCTGGCATTGGGCTTGGCGTTTCCGAAGACGAGCATCACGTGGGTTGCATTCATCGCTTTGGCGCCGCTGTTCTTGGTATGGTCGAGGGCGTCCTGGAAACAGGCGCTGTTGTCGGGCTGGCTCGCCGGTACGATCACGTTCTTCGTCTTGTTCCGGTGGATGACATATTCGCTTGGGGACTTCGTGGGCAACTTCTCGTGGCTGGCGCTGTTGCTCATGGCGGTGATCGAAGGACTCTCGCTCGCGGCGGTCGCGCTCGTCACCGCCGGGATCGGCCGCGGCCGCTTTGGGGCGGCATGCGTCTTCGGCGCGCCGGCGGCATGGTTGCTCATCGAGATGTTCCGCACGCGCGGATCGCTCGGTGTTCCGTTCGGTGAATTGGGTTCGATCGCAGCGCATCTGCCGTGGTTGCTGCCGCTGGCGGCCTTCGGCGGCGTGTATGGTCTGACCGCATTCATCGCCTTGTGCAACGGCGCGGTCGCCGGCATTCTGGCAGGCACCGCCGGGGCGCGCCGCATGGGCGCGCTCTGGCTGTTGCTGCTCGCCGTGTTCGCCGCGGTCGGCGACGCATCGCGTACGCAAATCACGTTCCCGCGCCCAAGCGTCATGGTCGGCGTTGCACAAGGCAACATCTCGCAGCGCGAAAAGTGGTCGCCGCAGATCTTCACGCACACGCTGTCGGTCTATGCCAGCTTGACGCGTGCGGCGAGCGCGCGCGGGGCGCAAGTGGTGGTATGGCCCGAGACGGCCGTGACGTCGTATCCGCTGCAGTCGCCTCCATTGCTCGCCAACTTGAGCGCGCTCGCCCAGAACAATGGGGTGTGGATCGTCACAGGGACCATCGATCGCCCCAGCAACGAGCTGTATTACAACACGATGCTCGAGTTAACGCCGCAGGGCCGCGTCGGCGGCGTCTATCATAAGCGTTGGCTCGTGCCGTTCGCGGAGTATCTGCCGTTCGACCGCTGGCTGCGCGGGCTGCCCTTCATGGGAGACATCTCACACTTCGCACCGGGTCCCGGACCGCATCTGTTGAGCGCCACGCAGCTGCGTTGGGGCATCTTGGTCTGCTATGAGTCCGCCTTTGCGCCGTACGCGCGCCAGACGGCCAACGCGGGCGCTGATGCCTTGATCATCGCGACCGACGACGCGTGGTTCGGCACCTCATCCGGCCCGTACGAGCACGCCGACATGGCGCGCATCGACGCAGTCCAGACCGGCCGCTGGGTGGTGCGCGGCGCTGACACCGGAATCTCGCAGATCATCGACCCGAAGGGAACGATCGTGCAAGAATTGGGCTTGGACCGGGGCGGACTGATCGTCGCTGAGATCGGCACCGGCATCACCACTCCGTACGATCGCTTCGGCACGTTATGGATGGTCATCGCCGCATTCGTCGCGTTGGGCGCGGGGCTTGCCCCCAGCCGCGCAAGCGCGCAGGGCTGGCGTTCGCGTCGAGGGCGCTCGTGAAGGCAAACCTGGCGCGTCGACTACGACGGCCGGGCGTGTGGATGGGCGCAGGTGCGTTGTTGTTCTTCGGCGCGGTCGCATACTTCTTGATCAGCGCGTTGCTCACGCCCGACATCCACACGAGCGCGGGCCAATCCCAACTGCAGATGAACCACGTCGTCGGCCAAGGTGAGCACGGCATGCAAGTCGGCTGGCGTTTTCAGGCCGACCGTTCCGAGATCAGCCCGGACGGCACGGTCACGACCTATCATCACGTGCACGGGGGCACCTATTACATCGACGGCAAGCCCGCGTACAAGATCACCGCCGGCTCGGTGACGCTGGACATGCGTACCCAGAATTACACGGGCTACGACGGCGTGCATATCTGGAGCGTGCGGCCTCACGACATCTCCGACCTGCGGACGCAGACCCTGTCCTGGAACAACCCGTTACAGCTGCTCACCTGCCCCGGCCCGGTGCACGTGAAGTACAAGGGTTATGCGATGACGACCGCGCACCTCACTGCGAATTTCTTGACCGGCGATTCCTCGCTCGGCCCCACGTCGATCCATTCCAACGGCTAGGGCTGCGCTTCGGCGAGTTGCCCTTTCAACCAGTCGATGACGCGGACGGGTGTCGGATCTTCACCGTACGCCATCGCCAGATAGTACGACGCGAAGTCGCCGATGTACACGAGCGAGAGCATGCGTGACAGCGTGCCGCCACCACGCGCCCAGACTTCGTTGATCTCCGCGGCGCGGCGCGCGATGATCTGCTTCGTCAGATCGACGCGTCGCCGGATCTGCGCCGGTTCACGATCGTCGCGCAGGACCACGAGCGACAGACTTTTTTCCACGTCTCCCTGATCGCGGCCACCGCTCCAGCCCACCGTTTCGTTGTGGTTGAGCTCAGGGAAGACGTTCCAGACGGCGTAGGCTTTTGCGTTCTCGTTGATCTGCGTCTTCCAGCGATAGGCGACAACGCCACGCTCGGCTTGGGACCCGTAGATGACGGGGATCTTCCCGCGCCATACAGACGCGAGCTGCTTGGCTTCATTGTGTGTCTGCGGCACGTCCGGGTTGCAGTCGTCGCGCACCGCCCGCAGAACCGCGGCAGCTTCGTCGATCTCGTCGACGAGCAGCTCCGGCATGAGTCCGAGCCGCGCGGCACACACGATCAACGGTATGAATGAGTACCCGACCGCTGCGCGCGGCTGCAGGCCGCCGGGGAACGTGACCAGAGGCACCCCATCGGCTTGCGCCAGTTCCGCGAGCTTACCACCGGTCGTGAACGCGACGATGGCGGCGCGCGCTTTGCGGGCAGCGGCGTAGCAAGCCAGCGTCTCTTCGGTGTTGCCGGAGTTGCTGGTGGCGAAGACAAGCGTCTCTGAATTGACGTACTCCGGCAGATGATAGTCGCGCACGACGACCGCCGGGCAATTGAGCTGCGACTGGAATCCGGCGTGCAGGAGGTCGCCGCCGATCGCGGACCCGCCGAGACCGCTGATGAGCAGCGATTGGTAACGCCGGCCAGGCAGCGCCGCGAGGTCGGATCGCAGCGACACGCGCTTGGCGTTCTCGACTTGCTCGGGCAAACCAAGAATGGCCCCCAGCATATCGTGGGGATCAAGGACACGAAAGGAAGGGGCATCGAGTGTGGTGTCGGTCGTCAACGGCCTGCGCGTTTCGCCTCTTCGATGAGACGCTTCACTTTTTGTCCGCCTTTATGGCCGATCTCTTCGTAAAACGTCTGCCCGTATTTATCTTTGACGGCGTTGCCGCCTTTTTGACCGATGTTCTCGAAGAAGCCCGCGCCATGGCGTTGCTTGGTGGACTTACCGCCCTTGCGGCCGATCTCTTCGTAGAATGAGGCGCCGTACTTGGCGCGCACTGCATCGCCGCCCCGTTTGCCCGCCTCGCGCACGGTGATGTCTGCGGCCTGCTTCGAACGCAGATTCTTGTCCTGGTTCATAGGTCAGGAAGACCTTTCGCGACGGAAGGCCGGATACGCGCGGCGCAGGCTACTCCTCGCCGCGACGGCCGTCTTCGATATACCGTTTGACTCGCTGACCGCCTTTGTGGCCGATCTCTTCGTAGAATTGCGACCCGTGGCGTCGTTTGGTGCTCTCGCCGCCTTTGCGGCCGATCTCGACATAGAACTCAGGTCCGTATTTAGTCTTCACCACATCGCCGCCTTTTTTGCCGGCTTCGCGGACGGTCATGCCGCCACCATCATTACTCATCGCGGTTCGAACCTCCACAGGCTGCGCGTAGTAGCGCACAAGACCTAACAACGCGTGTACCCGCTTCGCGCCGCCCTAAAACCCCGCGCAGCCCTGACGCTACAGGCCCTTCATGCCACGTGCCCAATACGGTCGTGTGCTCGACGTGATCCTCGAGGGCGGCCTCATCGTGGATGGCACGGGTGCAGCGCCCTTCGGGACCGACGTCGCGCTGTCGTCCGGCCGTATCGCGCGGATCGGCGATTGTGCCCAGATGGATGCGTCCCAGCGAGTGAACTGTCGTGGCCTGGTCATCGCTCCGGGCTTCATCGACATGCATAGCCATAGCGACGAGATGCTGCTCGTCGCACCGACAGCTGATAGCAAGATCCGTCAGGGCGTCACGACCGAGGTCGGCGGCAATTGCGGCTTCTCTCCTGCGCCGCTCAATGCGAGCATGCAACGCGACAAACAGCGCGGCCTGCACGAGCGGTACGACTTCGAAGGTGTCGAATGGAGCGACTTCGACGGATTTTTTCGCGCCCTCGAGCGTGCGCCTGCGGTGCTCAATTTCTGCTGTCTCGCGGGCCTTGGAACCATCCGTTCCGCGATGGACGCGACGGCGCCGCAGCCGCTCGACCACGACCAGCTGCCGCGTGCGGCGCAACTCGTTCGCAGCGCATGCGAGCAAGGCGCGATCGGCGTCTCATCAGGTCTCATCTATCCGCCGGGCCGCTTCGCCGACACCGACGAGCTCGTGCTGCTCGCGCGGGCTGCGGTCGCTGCCGGCAGCCCGCTGTATGCTTCGCATATCCGCAACGAGGGCGCCGATCTGTTGAGCGCGGTCGACGAGGCGTTGAGCGTGGGCCTGCGTGCGGAGTGTGCGGTGCAGCTGTCGCACCACAAAGCTTCTGGACGGCGCAATTGGGGCAAAGTGCACGCCTCGCTCGCCGCGGTCGACCGGGCGCGCGCGTCCGGTCTGGATGTCGTGTTGGACCAATATCCGTACAAGGCGTCGAGCACGGGGCTGGACGTCATCCTGCCAGCCGACGTCAATGTCGGCCCGCCGGCGGAGGTCGCCGTCCGTCTCGCCGACCCGCGCTTCGCCGCGCTCGTGGCCTTACGCATCGAGCTCGAGTATGGCGGCCATTGGCATGAGGTCCTCATCGCCCGCGTGCGCACGCAGGCGAACCGAAAGTTCGAGGGCATGACGGTGGACGATATCGGTCGCGCCACGGGCCGCAGCCCGGTCATGGCCGCGTTACGGCTGCTCGTCGACGAACTCTTGGACGTGTCTGCCATCTACTTCACGATGTGCGAGGACGACATCCGCACCGTGCTCTCATATCCGCTCACAACCGTCGGCAGCGATGCATCGGTGCGGGCGGCGCAGGGTCCGACCTCCGAGGGCAAGCCGCATCCGCGCTCATATGGCACGTTCCCACGCATCTTCAAGCGCTACGTGCGCGATCAAAAGTTATTGTCGTTGGAGGAAGGCGTCCGGCGCGGGAGCGCGTTGGCGGCGCAGCGCTTGGGTTTACGGGGGCGCGGATTGATCGCGCAGTCATATCACGCCGATATCGTCGTGTTCGACCAGCACAGCATCGCCGATACCGCGACGTACAACGATCCCCACCGCTACCCGCTCGGCGTCAACCATGTCTTCGTCAACGGCGTCGCTGCCGTGCACGACGGACGGACGACCGGTCTTCGGCCGGGCAAGGTATTACGAAAGGGGCGCGACATGTGAGCCCCGTCCCGGGCCTTGACCGCACGACAGACCAGGGTATAATAGTCGGTGATACAGGAGTGAAAACGAAGTGCTCTGTCCCAGCGTTTCTTTGGTGGTATGAAACGTATGAAGGTGGCAGCGGTTTTGGCTGCGATCTTTCTTGCAGGTGCCGCAGCGCCGCGTGCCGGCGGCTATTTGCATCACGCTGCGCGCGTCCCCGGCGTGCGCCCGCTGTACCATCGCTTGCGGCCCTGGGCGGAAGGCGTGACGCCGCCGCTGGAAAATCGCCTGTTCGCGGCGACGTATCGCGTGCTGCCCAGCCACAACGTGCTCAAAGTCTACGTCTTTGACGCCGGCGGCTATCAGTCGGCAGGCATCCGTTTCTCTGCGCGCGTACCGCACACCGCGCACGATCTCAACGCTGAGGAGCTCGATAGCGAAGCGGCCCGGCTCATCCGCACGACTTTTGAGCGGTTCCCTGAGATTCAGACGCTCGATGTGTGGGCCACGATTCCCGTGAGCGAAGCGCAGCAGACTAGCGTCGAGAATACCGTCTTCTCGGTTTCAGCTGACCGCGCGACCTTCGACAGCCTGCGCGCAGGCCGTGGCTTGAGCGACGCGGCGTTTCTCGAAGCCTTCGGCCACGTTTGGCTTGCACCCGAGGTGCCCCGCACGTGATCCTCGCAGCGCTTGTCGCAGCGTTCCTAAGCGTCACGCCGCTGATGCCGCATCGTGCCGCGCCGCCGCGTGTCGTCGAGTCGCCCACCCAAAACGAGACGATGGACGCGCAAGACTCATCGTTGACCTACGGGCCGTTCGGGCAGGTCTGGCGCGTCCCCATGCAGCGGCGCGAGATCGCGTTGACGTTCGATGACGGGCCGTATCCATTCTACACGCCGCTGCTGCTCCACATGCTCGAGCGCTCGCGCGTGCCGGCCACATTTTTCCTCGTCGGACGTTCGGCGCAAGAATTTCCCGAGCTCGTGCAGCGCTTGATCGCAGGCGGTAACGAGATCGGCAACCACACCTTCAACCACTACACGCTGACCACGCTCAACGATTATCAGATCGCATACCAGATCGCCGCGGGCGGCGCTTTCCTGCACCAGTTCACCCACCGGCCGGTGACGTTGTTCCGGCCGCCGCACGGGCGCTACAACCAGCGCGTCGTCGCCATCGCGCAGCAGTTGGGCTATCATACGATATTTTGGAGCGACAGTCCGGACGACGTGAAGAACATCTCACCCGACCTCGTGGTCGCGCGCGTGCTCTACCAGGCTCGCCCCGGCGCGATCGTGCTCATGCACAGCGGTCAATACAAGACCGTCGAGGCGTTGCCCGTCATCATCGAGCGCCTGCGCGAGGCCGGCTACACGTTTGTGACCGTTTCGCAACTCATGAACGACGGATATTACGACCGGCCGCTCTAGGCGCGAGCTTCCCGCAACCTTCCCCAGAGAGCGTCCACCGCGCCCCGCAAGGCCTGCAGGTCGCCGTCGTTGCGCAGCACGATCGCGGACCGCTGCGCGTACTCTTCATCGCTCATCTGGGCGGCGATGCGCGCCTCGATCTCCGCTTGCGGCAAACCGCGCGCGCGCAGCCGCGCGCTGCGCACTGATCGCGACGCTACCACTGCGACGACGGCCTCACAGCTCTGGTCGAAATGCGATTCGAAAAGGAGCGGCACCACGACCACCACGATCGCGCTGGCCGGTTGCTGCGCCAGAAGTTCGAGCACGCGCTTGAGGATCGCAGGATGGGTGAGGTCGTTGAGCTTAGCGCGCTTGGCGCGATCCGCGAAGACGGCGCGGCCGAGCGCCCGCCGATCGAGCGTGCCGTCCGCACTGACGAACGCGTCGCCGAACTCTCGTCTGATCGCGTCCAAGACCGGGCTGGGAGGCCGCACGACGTCGCGGGCGATCGCGTCGCTGTCGATGACGACTGCGCCGTGCTGCGCGAGCATGTCAGCGACGGTGGTCTTGCCGGAGCCGATCGCGCCCGTCAGGCCGATGATCACCGTGCGTTAGAGGTCGGCGGGGGTATCGCTCTCCAGCTCGGCTGGCTCAGCTGCGGCCTCGGCGCCCTGCGCCTCGGGCTGGGCGGCCGGTTGACCCTCTGCCGACGTGTCGAGGCTTGCGGTGATGCGTCGCGATCCGAGGTTGATCGACAACAGCTTGACCTGGAGCTGGGCGCCGGCTTCCGGCGGCGCAGCCGGATCGAACTCCGACTTGGGGATCATGCCGGTGACGCCGGGCATCAACTCCACGAGCAAGTAATTGGCGGTGACCTTGGTGAGCGTCGCGGGGACGACTGAACCCTCGGTCAGCGCATCGGGGACGGCTTTCCACGGGTCGTCGAGCGAGTGCTTGAGCGAGAGGCTGACCTTCTTGGCTTCCGCGTCGAACTTCATGATCTCGACCTGCACTTTGTCGCCGATCTTCACGACTTCACTCGGATGCTTCACGCGCGCCCACGAAAGCTCGCTGTTGTGGATGAGACCATCGATGCCGCCGAGGTCGACGAAAGCGCCGAAATCTGCGAGCCGCACGATCGTGCCTTCACGGATCTGACCGGGCTGCAGCGTGGCGAGCAGCTCCTGCTTTTTCTGGTTGAGCTCTTCTTCGAGCACGACGCGCTGCGACAGCACGACGCGGCGGCGCTTGTGATCGAGATCGATGACTTTGAGACGCAACGTCTTACCGACCATCTCTTCGAGGTTGCCGACTGGTTGACGGCGGATCTGCGACGCCGGCACGAAGCCACGCATGCCGAGATCGACGAGCACCCCGCCTTTGACGACTTGCGTGACGGTGGCGGTGATGGCTTCGTTGCGCTGATGCGCCTCGAGCACTTTCTCCCACGTCTTGAGCGCGCGCGCGCGCTTCTCGGACAGGTACATGGTGCCGTCGCCTTCGCTGTCGATGCGATAGACGAGCACTTCGATGTAGCCGCCGACTTTGAGGTCGGCCATGTTCACGCCGGGCGACAGTTCGCGCGACGTCACAACGCCTTCGGACTTGCCGCCGATGTCGACGAGCAGCTCGTCGTTCGATTTGGCGACGATCAGGCCGTTGAGGACCTGCCCCTCGTCGAGGGTCTTAAGGCTTTCCTCGTACAGATGTTGGATGACCGAGAACTGGTCATCCAAGCTTTGGGGTTCTAAAACGTGGGCATCGGGCATTGAAAAAAATATTACCTTTACATTTTGAATTATATGGGATCCACGGACGGACGCTGATCAGCGCTGACAGCTGGGACAGTAGAAGGTGCCCCGTTGTGCGAGCACGATGCGGCGAATCGGCGTGCTACAGCGCCGGCACTTCATACCCGCGCGGCCATACACGGCCAATTTGTTCTGAAACGACCCCTGCAATCCTGCCGCATCGACGTAGTCATCAACGCTTGAACCCCGATGCCGTATGGCTTTTCGCAAGATGCGGCGCAGCGAGACGAGCAGACGGGAACGTTCCGCCCCGCTCAGTCTGCCCACCGCTCGCTTGGGACGAATCCCCGCGTCATAAAGCGCTTCACTCGCGTAGATGTTGCCCACGCCGCCCAGCCGCTTCTGGTCCAGCAGCCAGACCTTGACCGGCGTTTTGCGCCCGCGCGTCAACGCCGTCAAGTGCGCGGCGTCGAGGCGGCGGTCGAATGGATCGATACCGATCGTCAACGACGCAGCCGGATCGCCCGTGAAAATGCGCATGCGGCCGAACTTGCGCGTGTCCGCGAAAACGAGGGCCGCGCCGCTCTCCAGATCCAACACCGCCCGGCTGTACCGCAGCGGCGCCTTCGCGGCCAAGAACAGAAGCTGACCCGTCATGCGCAGATGCACCGCCAGCCGCAGGTCGCCCTCCAAGCGCAACACGACGAATTTGCCGGCACGACCGACGTCCACGATCGTCCGGCCGACCAGGCGTCGCGGCGGCAAGCTGTGTCGGTCGAACACAGGCGGTTGACGATCGTGCTGCACGTGACGTATGCGCTGGCCGCGCAGTCGCGGCGCGAGATCGCGGGCGATCGTCTCAACCTCAGGCAGCTCCGGCACTTAGGTCATCGCCTCGGCTTCGGCCCAGTTCGGCCCGGCCTTGAAATCCACGACCACCGGCACTGAAAGGGGCAGCGCGTTCTCCATCGCGTCCTTCACTTCGGCACGCACCGCCTCCACGAGCTGCGCGGGCACGTCGAAGATCAATTCGTCGTGCACTTGCAGCACGAGACAGGCGTCTAACGCCCGCGCGTGCAGCCGCTGCGCGATGGTGACCATCGCTAACTTGATCAGGTCGGCCGCGCTGCCTTGGACGGGCGCGTTGATCGCCATGCGCTCGGCTGCTGCACGCAACGGATAGACGCGTGAGCGCAGATCCGGCAGGTAGCGCCGCCGTCCGAGCAGCGTGGTTACAAAACCGTCCTGGCGGGCACGCGCCAAGACGCCTTCGATGTACGCGTTGACGCTTGGGAAGCGGGCCAGGTAATCGGCGATGAACTGTTTTGCCTCGGAGCGCGTCATGCCGGAGCTTTGTGCCAGACCGAAATCGCTGATGCCGTAGAGGATGCCGAAATTGACCGCTTTCGCGCGCCGCCGCATCTCGGCGCTGATCGGCTCGTCGGGCGGAAGGCCGAACACGGCACGCGCGGTATAGGCGTGGATGTCGTCACCACGCTGGAAGGCGGCGATGAACTCCGCGTCGCCCGACATATGCGCGAACAAGCGCAGCTCGATCTGCGAGTAATCGGCGGCGAGCAGCACGTTGCCCGGCGTCGCGGGCAGAAACGCCCGGCGGATGGCCCGGCCGACGTCCGAACGCACCGGGATGTTCTGCAGATTGGGCTCCGTGCTCGAGAGCCGGCCGGTCGCTGCGCCGAGTTGATGCAGCGTCGTGTGCAGCAGCCCGGTGCGTGGATCGACGAGCGCGGGTAACGCATCCACATAGGTCGATTTGAGCTTGGAGACCTCGCGATATTGCAGCAGCTTGGCGGCGATCTCGTGCTCAGCTGCGAGCGGCGAGAGGATCTCGGCGCCGGTGGCGTAGCCGGACTTTTTCTTCGTGCCTCCCGGCAGGCCGAGTTTTTCGAACAGGATCGTGCCCAGCACTTTGGGCGAGTTCAGATTGAACTCTTCACCTGCCAGACGATAGATGTCAGCCGTGGTCTGCGCGATCACACTCTCAAGCGAAGAGCGGATGCGCTGCAGCTCATCGAGGTCCAAGCGAAAGCCGGCCGCCTCCAAACAAGCGAGGACCGGCGCCAGCGGCTGCTCGATGTCGTAGAGCACGCGATCCATCTGCGCGTCTGCGACGGATCGGCGAAGCGCGTCGTGCGCGCGCAGCAGTGCATCCGCCGGCAAAGCCCATTGCGCATCGACCTCCGGGGTTCGCTCGAACAACGAGGTCGCTTGCCCGGGCGACGAGAGTGGTAACGGCGCGCCGTGCGCGGGCGTGCCGCTGAGCGCTTGGGCGAATGGCGGCTCTCCCCGGCTGGGATCGATGATGCCGGCGGCGAGCTGGGTGT
>JALYZS010000081.1 GCA_030948745.1 Vulcanimicrobiota bacterium
TTATGGCAATCCGTCGCTTCGAAGGAGTCTACTTCCAACGGAAGTTGGGATTGGTCGATTCCGCAATCAGTGATGGGTTCGAACGGTCACACTTGTCAATCCTCGCAAGCAATAGCGGACAGGCTTGGTGGGCAGATGGGAAGAAAATTTTCAATTCCGGATTCGCCGCGTATATAGACGAGCAACTTAGCAACGGTGACCAGGCAAATCTTCACCCCATATTTCGAGTGCGAGATGAAAAATCGTGACTGTTGACCAAACCACGACGAGCCCAACTCGATGAACCCAACGGCCGCATTGCACACCTAGGGGTCGAGCGCGCGAGTGCATCGCGTGCCGGCAAATCTTACCGCGCAAGAAATGCCGCCCTCAGCATCGGTTCGAAAGACTTGTGCGCCCGCAGCGCGCAGTGTTGCAACCGTCCGAGGGCTCGGGTGGCCGAACATGTTGTGCGATCCGCACGAGATGATCGCGATCTTCGGGTGAACTGCCGCGAGAAATTCCGGCGTGCTCGAATAGGCTGAGCCATGGTGCCCAACTTTGAGGATGTCCGCCTGCAAATCGCCGCTGCCATGCGAAAGCAGTCGCGCCTCGGCTTCTGATTGTGCATCACCGGTAAGTAGCATTGCAACGTGATCAAATGTCACGCGTAATATGACCGAATTGTTGTTGATGTCCGACGAGGTGCCGGTGATCATTGGCAACTCGGGTTCTAGCACAGCGACGTGAGTCGTCGATCCGAGATCGAATCTAACGCCGCGTTGCGCTCGGATCCATTTTATGTGGCGATCGCGTACGACTTCAAGTGTGCGATGGTATGCGGGGCCCCCGTACAGTTGCGCCGAGTCATACACTGCATCGACCCGCTCGCGCGCGAGGATCACCGGCAGACCGCCCACGTGATCCCCGTGCGGGTGGGTCATGACCACCGCATCTAGATGGTGCACCCAGTGCCGCAATAAAAACGGCATCACCGTCCTCGTCGCGAGGCGATCGCCGATGGGAGCGGCGACGACCGAGCCGCTGGTGCCACGTTCGAGCCTGCCGGCGCGCGGATGAGCAGACAGTCTGCCTGCCCGACATCGATCGCATCCACATACAGTTTTGGATCGAGCCGCGCGCCGATCGCCGGTAAGCAATACAGCAATGCCAGGAGGGCCCCGACGAAGGCGCCTAGCGCCGCTGACCGGCATGGGTGCCGTTTAATGACGGCGGCCCGAACGGCCAGGGCGAGCGCCGCCAGCGCGGCCCAGTACGCGACGATGAAGGTGTGCGACGGCGGAGACATATCCACATGCGCTCCCGGCAAAGCGGCGACAGCTTTCACGACGTCGATGAGTATATCGAGCGCCCACCAGGTCAGGTTGGTCAAAGCGGCGGTCAAAGCGGCGGTCAAAGGCGGCGCGACGAGCGACGCTACGCACAGCAGCGCGCCACCCGCCATCACTGCGCCCACCATCGGCACGACGATCGCGTTTGCCAACACCGCATACGGCGTGAACGCATTGAAGTAGAGCGCTTGCAGCGGCCAGAGCGCGATCTGCACCGCAAGGGACGTGCGCAGCACTTCCACGACGAAATGCGGCAGCCCGAGATCCTCTCCCAAACCGAGCGCATTCAACAGCGGGATCACGAGCGCGATCCCGCAGACGCATGCGAACGACATGGAAAAAGCGGGTGACAGTGCAGCCAGCGGATGCGGCAGCACGACCGCACATGCCGCTGCCGCTAGGACCGCGCTCGTGGTGCGTCCGCGTCCCAGCTCGTGCGCGAGCGTGCCCGCGCTGAGCATCGCGGCGGCGCGCAGCGTCGGGAGATGCATCCCCGCCAGCATCGCATAGCCCCACGCCGCAGCCACCATAAGCGCCATGCGCAACGAACGCGGCAATGGAAGTTGCAACAGCACCGCCGCGACAAAGCCCGCCATGATGCCGAGGTGCAGGCCTGCGGTCGTCAACACGTGCACGGTGCCGGTGTCGGAGAACTCTTGCCGCAAACCAGCGGGCAGATTTGCGCGGTCGCCCCACAAGATGCCCTCGAGGACGGTTGCCTCGAGCGGCGGCAGTTCGCGCTCGAGCGCGTCAGCCATGCGTTCACGCGCGCGAGCCCAGGCGGCTTCCCAGCCGCCGGCAGCGCCCAACACGTGTACCTGCGACGCCCGGCTCGCGATCAAGACAGCATCGACGCCTTGCTCGCCGAGCACATCGCGTTCGTCCGGCTCACCGTCGTTTCGCGACCCGCCAGGAAGTGTCAGCCGGCAGCGTACCTGTAGCAGCCGCCCGGTCCAGCGTCGCGACTGCATCGGTATTGGGAAACTCAGGAGTGCGACGCGCCCGGGCAAGCCGCTCCGCGCAGCAGGCGGTGGGCTTTCGGGTTCCACGATACGCACCCTCATGCTCGCGCTGTCTGCTAGCCTGGGCCGTTCCAGCGCAACCGCGCGGAGCGTCACATAATGGTCGGCAAGCGCGGCAAACGGCGGATGCAGCCGCTGGCGCTGTGCGACGGTGGCGGCGACATCGCCCATAGCAAAGCACAGGCAGGCGATGATAATGAGGCGCGACACACTTGGGGTCGGCCGGTAGCGCGACGGCACGATCGCAGCGAAACCCGCGATGCACAGCACGGCGACGACGCAACGCTCTGCATGCCCGGACGCGACGATGCCCGACACGTAACTGGCCGTGAACATCGCGAAGCGATGACCTTCGCGCATGCTCGTGAGGAGATCTCTCAAGAACGTCATTCACGCAGCGCTACGTTTGCGGTCTAGTTTAATCGGTCGTCGCAGGGAACGTGTCTCAGAGATTATCGCGCGATGAACGTTTCTGGGAAGGGCATGTCCCCACGACCGCGAGGAACGTCGTGAGTCCGAAGGGAAAGAGCAAGTCCAGTCATCAGGTCGTGCAAAAGTTTTACTCAGTGAGGAAAGGAGCTGACAATATGGACGCGTTGGTCATCGTGCTCCTCGTGTTGATCCTGCTGGCTGTGACCGGCCATCTTCGCCTGTAACGGCTGGCATAGCAAAACTGATCAGCGGATAGACTGACTATGCGCATCGTCGTGACCGGGGGCGCGGGCTTCATCGGGTCGCACATCGTTGACGCCCTCATCGGTGCCGGCCACGAAGTCGCCATCATCGACTCCTTTTGGGAGCACGGTGGGGGGCGGCGCGCTCACGTCAACGCCCAGGCGCGGCTCTACGAGGTGGACATCCGTGATGCCGGTGCGGTCGCGGATGTTTTCTCTTCCTTTCAGCCTCAAGTCGTCAGCCATCATGCGGCGCAGCATAGCGTCAGCATCTCCACCCAAGACCCCCTGTATGACGCGGACGTCAACGTCAAGGGCCTCGTCACGATTTTGCTCGCGGCGGCGCAACATAAAGTCGGCAAGGTGATCTTTGCATCGTCCGCGGCGACCTACGGCAACCCCCAGTACCTGCCCATCGACGAGAAGCACCCGCAGCTGCCTGAGTCGCCCTACGGCATCACGAAGATGGTCGCCGAACATTATCTGCGTTACTTCGCGCTCTCGTCGGGGCTGCGCTTCACCGCATTGCGTTACGGCAACGTCTACGGTCCGCGCCAGGATCCCAACGGCGAAGCCGGGGTCATCGCGATCTTCACCTCACGCATTTTGCGCGGCGAACCCATCCGCATCGACTGGGACGGCGAACAGCAAAAAGACTATGTCTTTGTCGGGGACGTTGCACAGGCCAATCTGATCGCGTTGGAGCGTGGCGACGGCGAGCGCATCAACATCGGCACGAGCGTCGGCACGTCGGTGAACGCGCTGCACGCCGCGATAGCAAGCGCAGTCGGCAGAGATGTTGCAGTGCAACACGCGCCCAAGCGGCCGGGCGATCTCTATCGCTGCGTGTTCGCCATCGCGAAGGCCAAAGAGACTTTAGCTTGGCAGCCCAGCACAAAACTCGAGGACGGGATCAAGAAGACCGCCGAATTTTTCTCCCAGACCGTCGCTAGCTGACGACGATATTGAGCAGCCGGTCGGGCACATAGACGAGGTTGCGGATCTGCTTGCCATCGAGGTGCGGATGCACGGTCGGCACCGCGCGCGCGAGCTCGAGGACTGCTTCCTTCGCCGTCCTCGGCGCGACCTCAACCGCGCCGCGCTTTTTTCCGTTGACCTGGATGACCACGCTGATGAGCGCCCGCTGCAGCCAGCGCTGATCATACTGCGGCCAGGGCTGCTCGTGGATGCTGCCCGCCTGGCCGGTGAGCTGCCAGAGCTCTTCGGTGATGTGTGGTGCGAACGGCGCCAGCAACAGCAGCAGCGCATCGAGGGATTCCGCGAAGACTTTGCTTTCGGTGGCCGTACCGCCGAGTGCGGCGAAATCCTCAAGATCGTTCAGGAGCGTCATGATCGCGGCGACGCAGGTATTGAGGTGCATGCGTTCGCTGATCTCATCGCCGATCTGTTTGATCTTGGCGTGCACGCTATGGCGAAGATCCCCCTCTTGGACCGTGAGCTCGTCGGTCGCCGCTTGCGCGGCCGTAGCCGACGAACGATGCGTGAGCACGAGGCGCCAGATGCGTTGCAGCGTCCGGGTCGCACCCGCGATCCCGGTGGTCGACCACGGCATGTCGGATTCCGGCGGTGCGGCGAATAGCTCGAACAGTCGTAGTGCGTCAGCGCCGTATTTCGCGACGGCATCGTCGATCGCGACCACATTGCCGCGTGATTTGCTCATCTTCTCGTGGTTGGCGCCCAGCACCATGCCCTGGTTGAACAGGCGGGTGAAGGGTTCGTCGTTCGGCACGAGCCCCTCGTCGGCGAAGACCTTATAGAAAAATCGGGCGTACATCAAGTGCAGCACCGCGTGCTCGATGCCGCCGATGTAGTGGTCGACCGGCGCCCACTGCCGGGCGAGCGCTGTTTTCCACGGCGCGTGATCGTCGTGTGGATCCAAGTAACGCAAATAGTACCACGACGAGCACACGAACGTGTCCATCGTTTCGACCTCGCGTTGCGCGGGGCCGCCGCATCGCGGACAGGTCGTGTTGATGAATTCCGGTACGTGCGCTAGCGGGCTGCCTTGCGCCCCGCTGATCGGTGCCTTATCCGGCAACAGCACAGGAAGTTGATCCTCCGGAACCGCTACGTAGCCGTGCTCGGGGCAGCGCACCATCGGGATGGGAGCGCCCCAGTAGCGTTCGCGTGAGACCAGCCAGTCGCGCAGTTTGTAGTTGACGGTCGCAGCACCGGCGCCCAGCTCGACGAGCCGCTTGATCATCGCGCTGCGCGCCTCGGCGCTCGGCATGCCGGTGAACTCCCCGCTGCTGACGAGTTTGCCGTCGTCGGTGAACGCGTTTGCGGCATGCGGCTTTTCGTCTACCGGCATGACGACGACACGGACTGGCAACCCATGGGCTTGCGCGAATTCAAAGTCGCGTTCGTCGTGCGCCGGCACGCCCATCACCGCCCCACTGCCATATTCGGCCAGCACGTAACTCGTGACCCAGATCGGTACGCGTTCCTGGTTGAACGGATTGACGGCATAGGCTCCCGTGAAAACGCCGCCTTTGCCTTGCATCTGCAGTTCGACTTCCGTCTTGTTCTTCACCCGTGTCAGAAACGCGTTCACCGCGGCGCCTTCCGGTTTGCCTTGGATGAGACGCGGCAGCAGCGGATGCTCTGGTGCCAAGGCAAGATATGTCGCGCCGAAGACCGTGTCGATGCGCGTCGTGAACACCTGGATGCGTGCATCCATCTCCGCGACCGCAAAAGCGAACGTCGCGCCCTCGCTGCGCCCGATCCAGTTGCGCTGCATCGCCTTGACGCGTTCGGGCCACTCCGGCAACTGGTCTAGCCCCGCCAGCAATCGGTCGGCATACTGCGTGATGCGGAAGAACCACTGGTTGAAGGTGCGCCGCTCTACGGCAGATCCGCAGCGCCAGCACACGCCGCCCTCCGCCTGCTCGTTGGCGAGGACGGTCTGATCTTTGGGGCACCAATTCAACACCGCCTCGGCCTTGTACGCAAGACCTTTGCGGTACATGAGCAAGAACGCCCATTGCGTCCAGCGGTAGTACTCCGAAGACGAGGAGTTGATCTCGCGCGACCAATCGTACGACGTGCCGAGTTTGATGATCTGGGCGCGCATGTTGGCGATGTTGCTATTCGTCCACTCGCGCGGATGCAGGCCGCGCGCGATCGCGGCGGCTTCGGCCGGCAGACCGAAGGCATCCCAGCCCATCGGGTGCAGCACGTTGTTGCCGCGCATCCGCATGAAGCGTCCAACCACGTCGCCGAGCGCGTAGTTGCGCGCGTGGCCGACATGCAGATCACCGCTCGGGTACGGCAGCATCTCGGCCAGGTAGAACTTCCGCTTGCCGCCGCTGTCGCGCGCTTCGTATTGCCCGCGTTCTTGCCAGATCTTTTGCCACTTCGGCTCAATGGTCTGCGGCGTGTACGCGGGCAACGGCGTGGATACCATACACCGCATTGTACAATGCGACTCTAGAGAAGCCCTGGCCGGGCTACTCTACAAGCCCAAGCCGCACGTCGTGTTTGCCGCTGCGCACGATAGCGGTCATGACATCAACCGTCGTGCCCCAATCACTCGCGGGATCCGGCGTCACGACCAGCACGATCGTTGCGCCGTTTTTGTGAAGGCGGGTGGCGGCGCGCTGGATCGCTCGCGTGAGTGCGTCCATCTTTACTTGCGAGTGGTCGACCACGATCTGCCCTGCCGGTCCGATGTCGACGACGATGGGCCTCGCCGCGTGGCCGTGCCCCGACGGCACGAGCGCGGCGCTGAGTGCATCGGCAAATGCGGTGCCGCCGGCTCGCTGCGCTGGCGTTCCTTGCGGGAAATCAAGCGCGAATCCATTGGTCGTGGCGAAGAATGTGAAGCTTGCGACGGTCCCCATCGACGCTCGGCGCTCGATATCCAACGCGATCCGTTTTTGGGCGACATGGCGGTTCTGCAATTCGTGCTCGGCGGCGGTCAGCGACAGCGCTTTTGCTTCTGGCCCGCCCCCGGCAAGGGTGATGACATCCGCGTGCTGCGTCGCATCGACGCCGATGTGCGCACTCAAGCCCCCGCCCCCGCCTATGCGCGCCCCGCAGCCTGAACCGCTCAGGCTCGCACAGATGGCGACAACCACGACAATCCGGCGGCCGAAAGCCTGAGCGCCTTGTGCACCGCTCATGTTGCGGGCTACGCCGCGGTCATGGCAGCGTTCCTGTGCGTTGCGCCGAAGTTGCCGGTGCGTGAGCTAGCGGAGGTCTCAGATCACCATGGCATTTCAGGCGAAGAACTACTCAATCCGATCCGACAACAAATTCGGGTACTCGACCGTGTTCGACATCGCGCGCGAAGTCGAAGCGAACACCGAGCCCTGGTTCAATCAGACGCTCACCCAGGTCAACGAGAGCGTCGTGCGGCTGGGGATACTTCAGGGCGAATTTCACTGGCACAAACACGATCTCGAGGACGAGCTGTTCTTCGTTTTGGAGGGCGAGCTTTTCATCGACGTCGAGAACGCTGCCACGGTGACGTTGAAGCGCCACCAGGGTTACACCATGCCCAAAGGTGTCGTGCACCGCACTCGCGCGCCGCAACGCGCGGTCGTTTTGATGGTCGAGCCGGCGGGAGTCGTGCCCACCGGCGACTAGACCGGCTGCGAGCGGCGCGGGAAACCGCGCGGATGAAACACGACAAACCCCGTACCTGGATCTACGCCGGGCTGCTTGCGGCTGCGATCGCGGCCGTGCTGTTCGTCCCTCGGCATGACTTCGAGCCGAACCTCGCAGTCAAGACCGCGGTGCCTCCCTCACTTGCCGGCGCAAGCGTCGATGCTCCGTCGCCGCGGCCTTCCAACGTCGTCGTCTATGTGTGCGGCGCTGTCCGCAAGGCCGGCGTCTATCGTCTGCCGGCTGACGCGCGCGCGGTCGAAGCCGTACAGCGAGCCGGCGGCACGACTCCCGACGCCGATCTCGATCAAGTCAACCTCGCGGATAGGCTCGTCGACGGCGCGAGGCTCATGGTGCCGCGCAAGGGACAGCCGTCGGACTTATACGCCACGGCAACGACCGGCGCGAGCGTGGATCCGAGCGGCCGCAGCCGTTCGCACCGTGGTCGCCATAGGGGAAGCTCGTCGCG
This sequence comes from Vulcanimicrobiota bacterium, assembly GCA_030948745.1. Classification (GTDB taxonomy): domain Bacteria; phylum Vulcanimicrobiota; class Vulcanimicrobiia; order Eremiobacterales; family Eremiobacteraceae; genus JALYZS01. Next base: position 8,126 of record JALYZS010000081.1, read on the forward strand.
TCACAAGCTGCAGCCAGGCCAGACCCTGGACGTCAATACGGCGACGGAGCAAGAGCTGGTCGCGCTTCCGGGTGTCGGACCCGGCCTCGCGAGGCGCATCGTCGAGTACCGGACTGCCAATGGCCCCTTCCAAAGCGTGGACGACCTGCAGAACGTCTCCGGTATCGGCCCAAGCAAATTCGACAAACTTTCCGCCTATATCCGTTTGTGAGCAGGATTAACTTTGCGTCGCAAAGTACGTTGACTTTGCTATGCAAAGCTATGCGAGTTCTCGACGTTGGGATGCCTTCTTCTTCGTCACCGCGGGGCTGATCGGGCTAGGCGCAGCGGTCATCGCCATTCCCTTGCACCAGGCGGACGCGGATTTGATCCTGATCTTCATGGCCGGCATCGTGTTGGGTTTTTGCAGGCCGCACGCAGCCTGGCGCTGGGCCCTCTCGTTGGTGCTGTGGATCCCGCTTGCGGCATTGCTTCAGCTGACGATCCCGCCGGAAGGCAGCGCGTCCTCGTGGTGCGGCCTGCAGCTGCCACCGCCTGTGTCGCCGTTCGTCCGTTCGGCCGTTCTTTTCAGTATCGCTTTCATGGCGGTGTACCTCGGAGTCGCGGCGGATGCCGTCGTCTCATGGATCCTCGCGCGCGTACCCGCACTCGCCGCCGCTTGGATGAAACCCGTGAAGCCGGTGCTGCGGGCGGGTTCGGCGCTGCTCGCTCTCTTGATCGTGCTGTATGCCGCGCTGTCGCTCGCGCAGCCCCTGCAACCGTACGCTTTGGGTGAACGCTATTGCTGGGACGAGTTCTGCTTCTCCACTCAAGCGGTGCATCGCGTGCACAGCCTGCGCTCTGCTGGCATGACCGCCACTGCGCACGGGGTTTTCTACGTCGTCAGCGCTCGCATGGACACGCCCTGGTGGGGCCGCTTTGTGTGGGGACCGGATGCGGCCTTCGTCGTGGACCATTCGGGCACCGAGTACCGCTATGCAAAAGAGGCGCAGCGCATCGCCGACGCCAGCGATCATCGTGCTTCAGGCTGCCGCGTGATTCCCGGGGCGAGCGAACGCGAGACGCTCGTCTTTGATCTGCCCGAGAACGTCGTGCAGCCGCGCTTGCTGCTCCGCGACACGCTCGGACTGAGCGGCCTGCTGGGCGGTTGGCGCGCGACGCTGTTCTATGTGAAGCCGGCGTTCAATCTGCGTTACGACTGATGCAGGCTTAACCGATCCCCGCCGGCTTGCGCAGGTCACGGATGCGCAGCTCTTTGAGTTGCGTATCCAGACCCAGGTTCGCCGTGAGCTGCGCCAGCGGCAAGACCTCGACCGCATTGGGGCACACCTCGGTCGCGCTCAGCAACCGTTCACAGATCATCTGCTTGAACGCTTCGGGATCAACGCCATCGCGCAGCGCGACGTGCAGCACGATCTCGTCCAGGTCGTTCGGGTCGTCGTTATGCTTCTTCACCACGAGCTGCCACTCGACCACCTCGCGCGCCTCTGCCATCACGGGGATGAAACAATTCAGATCGACCAGCGTCCCTCGGATCTTCGTGAGCTGAAATTCGCTCACGCCTGAGCGGCGTGACAGCGCGCCCGAGATCCGCGGCACGATACGTCCGCAATTCGGACACGGGTCGTAGGTGATCCCGGTCTCTGCGATATCGCCGGTGCGGTAGCGCAGCACGCACGAGCCGTGACCGGTGAGCGTCGTGTAGACGATCTCCCCGCGTTCACCCGGGCCGACGGTTTCGCCCGAATCCGGGTCGACGATCTCGAACACTTCAAGATCGGGATAGGTGTGGTACCCGTAGCTGATCGCGTGGTCGCTCGACGGACATTCCGCCCAGGCTTGTCGCGCTTCGGTGAAGCCGTAGACGCCTTGCACTACGACCCCGGGCGCACCCATCTGCTCGCACAACTCCGCCAAGCGCGCTTTCAAGCCCGGCGGCACGCGCTCGGCGCCCAGCGCGATGCGCTTGAGGTTGCTCAGTCGCACCGGATGTTCGACCGCTTGGCGCAGCAGATGATAGATGTAACCGGGCACACCGATGAGCATGTCGGGCTGCAGACGGTCGAGCGCGGCGACGTTGCCGGGCGTGCCCATCACCTTGCCGCCGCCGGTGTGGATCATGAGCATCGTCGCCGCTTGGCTGACAGCAAACGTCTGCCAAAACGCCAGGTGGGGCGCGTAGGGGAACACATTCAGGGCTCGTTCGCCCGGCTGCGCGCCGCAGACGTCGATAAGCCGCTTGGCGACGAGATGCAGCCGTTCGAAATCAAGCGAGCTGTACAGGAATTGCGTCGGCAACGACGTCCGGCCGGTGGTGAACGTCGTGTGCACCGGAGCGTACTCCAAACGCAGCGCTTCTTTGACATACCTCTCGCCGTGACGCAGCTTGGCAGCCAGGAGCTTGGCCTTCATGCGCCAGGACGCATAGCGTCGCACCGATTCGGCATTCGGCTGCAGCACGAGATCGAGGTGGCGTGCCGGCTGCTCTGCCGTCGGGCAGATATCGCGCTTGCCGGTCAGCGGCAGGTGGCGCAGATCGGCGACCGCGCGGATGCTGCGCGGGTCGATCTTATGCGCGTCGAACAATCGGCGGTAATAAGGGCTGAACGGGTACAGCTGCTCATTGATGAAACGATGCAACAAGGCGTCGCGCTGGGCTTGCCAGTCGCGCCAAGCGCGCACCGGCCGCCAGACAGGCTGCGAACGGATCTCTTCGAGCACGCTGCTTGCTTCGCTCGGGCGGTGGCGCGAACCCGCGCCGGAGCGCGCAAAACGGGGTGGCGCACACGTCACCAGAACCGTCTGCACAGCACACGCCCGTGAGGACCAAGGCATGGCCATCGACACCGCACCCGCTACGACGCTTAACTTCGAATTGCCGGACGACCTCAAACTGCTCAAGAGCTCATTGCGAGAGTTCGTCGAGAAAGAGCTGTGGCCGATCGCCGAGCAGGTGGAGGTGAGCGACGAGATCCCCACCGCGGTGATCGACAAGATGCGCACGATGGGTTTGTTCGGCCTGCGCTTCAGCGAGGAGCACGGCGGCGCCGGCATCGGCGAATTTGGCTACTGCATCGCTTTAGAGGAGCTAGGCCGCGCGAGCGCCGCTTTTTCCAACCTGCTGGGCGCGCACTGCAGCATCGGCGCGATGGCCATGCATCTCGACGGCAGCCCCGAGCTGAAGGCGCTCTTCATGCCGCAGCTGTGCGCCGGCGAAAAACTCGCCTGCTTTGCGCTGTCCGAACCGAACGCCGGCTCTGACGCAGCGAATATCCAGACCACGGCGCGGCTCGAAGGCGACACGTACGTGCTGAACGGCGTCAAGCACTTCATCACCAGCGGCGACATCGCCGACTACGCCTCGGTGTTCGCGGTGACCGACAAGTCGTTAGGAGCGCGCGGGGGCATCACCGCGCTGTGGACCGATCTCAACCAGCCGGGTGTCAAGCGCGGTCCCAAGGACCGCAAGATGGGTCTGTACGGGAGCCATACCTGCGAGCTTATCTTCCAAGATGCCAAAGTGCCCGCCGCTCAGGTGATCGGCAAACCCGGCATGGGATTCATGACCGCGCTGCGGACGCTCGATATGGGGCGTTTGAGTTTGGGCGCGGGCTGCGTGGGCACAGCACAGTTCATGCTCGAGAAAGCGATCGCCTACGCCAAGGAGCGGGTGCAGTTCGGCACGCCCATCGCGTCGCAGCAAGCGGTGCAGTTCATGCTCGCCGACATGGCCACCGAGATCCATGCTTCGCGCAACATGGTCTATCACGGAGCCTGGAAAGCCGACCGGGGAGAGCGGTTCAGCCTTGAGGCCGCAATGGTGAAACGCTATTGCTCGGACATGGCCATCCACGTGGTCGATCGCGCCCTGCAGATCCACGGCGGCATGGGTTTCATGAAGGAGACCGGCATCGAGCGGGTCTACCGCGACGCGCGCATCCTCGCCATCTACGAAGGCACCAACGAGATCCAGCGCATGATCATCGCGAAGGAGCTGTTGAAGTAGGTCGTGCGCTCGAGCCCGGGTTGGGTTGCGTCTGTCCGCTGACGCCGGCAAGAAAAAGTCCGCCGGCCACGGACAGGATGAAGAGCACTAAAAATATCCACACGCCGATGCGCATGATGCTTTGTCGCTGCCGCAACGGCAAGCGCTGCCACCACGCTCGCGTGAACGTGCGCTGCTGCTGCGGCTTGGATTTCTTCTTCGGTCGCGGCGGCGCGATGCTGCCCTTCATTTCTCCGCCCGTCTGGCGCGACCGCTCGGTTTTTCCCACAGGCGCTCCAGGTTGTAGAACTCGCGCGCCGGCGGCGTGAACACGTGCACGATGACGGGACCATAATCGACGAGCACCCAGCTGCCTTCGGGATAGCCCTCCGTGCGTATCGGCGCCCCGAAATGTGATTCGACCGCCTCCACGACGCCGTCGGCGATGGAGCGCGCCTGGATGATGGATCGCCCGGTCGCAAGCACGAAGTAGTCCGCGAAGTTCGCGCGGCCGCGGATGTCGAGCAACACGACGCCCTCAGCTTTTTTCTCGATGGCCGCCTGCCGGCAGCGCTGCGCCAGATCGGTGACCTGACGGTCGGTCAGCGATTTCACCTGCTCGCGGGTGCTGGCGATGCCGAAGCCTTCGCTTTGCAGCTCGCGCGTGCTCAACGCCGCCGCAGGCCCGACGACGCCGCGCGGCGCGGGCCGCTCAACCGCAGGCCTGGCCTTCGGTTTAGGGTTGCTGGGCCGCTTCATGCCGTTGCACCAACTGATTGTAGAGCACGACCGTTTGCGGCGCGATCGACACGCGACGACCGACGAGGTACGAGAGCGAAGATGCGACGCACGCTAATAGTCCTTCATCCAGAGATCGCTCCGCGAGCTGAGCGAGCTCGGCTCGCCCGGCAAAAGTGCGCGATGGTTCGACGCTGTCCGCGATGTAGACGATCTTCGCGAGATCACCCATGTTGGGACCGGCGACGGTGTGCTGGCGGATCGCCGCCAGCGTTTCAGGAT
>JALYZS010000085.1 GCA_030948745.1 Vulcanimicrobiota bacterium
GCTCAGGGGTCGCGCACCACAACCGGTACCCCTGCCCCTCCGGCTCCTTGGCGATAATCGCTGCGCATGCATCGACATGCCCATAGACGAGATGGCCGCCGATCTTGTCGCCGACGCGTAAACTCGCTTCCAGATTGACGAGCTCGCCTTTTTCCAGCCTGCCGAGGTTGCTGCGTTGCAGCGTCTCGGGCACGACGTCGAACGCGAGCTGTTCCCGACAGCGCTTGACGGTGAGACAGACGCCGTCGACGCACACGCTTGCGCCCGGCTCTTGCCGAGGAAAACCGTTGTCGCGCTTGATGCGCAGCTCGAGTCCATCGCCGTGCGCGATGAAATTCGCGACCTCTTCCATGTGCTGCACGATGCCGCCGAACATCTACGCCTCCGCACAACGCGCGCGTATGGCGACGTCCTCACCCAGCCGGCGTACATCGTCGAAGCGCAGCCCCAGCTGCGCAGGCAGCATCCCAAGCACGGCCTGCGCATCCGCGCCGAGCGCGCTGGGCGCGATAAGCCACTGGAGTTCGTTCACCAGCCGTTGTTGCAACAGCGATGCGGCAAGCGTGGGGCCGCCTTCGCACAGGACCGACACGACATCCATCTCGCCTAGACGACGCAGCGCGTCATGCAGATCCACCCGACCAGTGCTGTCGGCGGCACACTCCAGCAGTTTGATCTCGCGCCGTTGCAGTTCTTCACGCACGGTTCCAGGCATTTGCGCGGTCGTGAGCACGATCGTGCGAGCGCGCGATTGCTCTTTGAAGATACGCGCTCGCAGCGGCACGCTGCCACGTGCGTCGGCGACGATGCGCAGATAGGGCTGCGCACGCTTTTTCGCCGGACGCACGGTGAGCTGCGGATCGTCCACCGCGATCGTGCCCGCGCCGACCATCACCGCATCATGCTCGAAGCGCAACGTGCGCACAAGTTTGAGCGCACGTTTGCCGGTCAGCTGCAACTGTTGTCCTGGCTGCGGGGCGATCTTCCCATCGAGTGATTGCGCCATTTTCAGGGTCAGGAACGGCAGATGTGTCCGACGGTGGTGGAGATAGCGCCGGTTGAGCTCGAACGCGGCCGCCGCCTCGACGCCGACGTCGATGGTGATCCCCGCGTCGCGCAGCCGCTTAATGCCCTGACCGCGCACGCGTTCGTCAGGATCCTCGATGGCGACGACGACGCGCGCGGGTGCCGCCGCGACGATCGCATCGACACAGGGTGGCGTCCGCCCCTGATGGGCGCAGGGCTCGAGGGTGACATACAGCGTCGCGCCGCGCGCCGCCGCGCCGGCTTCACGCAACGCGACCGCCTCGGCATGATCGGCGCCGGCCTGCGCGTGAAAACCGCTGCCCACGATCGTGTCTCCAGCCAGGACCACCGCGCCGACGAGCGGGTTGGGGCTTGTGTTGCCCGACGCTTTCGCGGCAAGCTTCAATGCCAGCCGCATCGCTCGCTCATCCTGCATGCAGGCCGCGTTTATGAGCGGCGGCGGCCACTCCTTCGCCGCTTGACATAACAGCGTGCACACGTGAGGCTTTCGTCGTGCTGACAGCGCTTCGGTATGCCGCGCAAGAGTTCAGCGATGTGTTCGTGCCGCGCCGCTGCGCGGCGTGCGACGCCTTCGGCGCCATGCTGTGCCATGGGTGCTGTTCCTCGCTCATGGCGCTGCCCGCGCTGCGTGAACCCGGCCATGGAGCGCTGCATGAGATCGTGGCATTCGGCGCGCACACGGGCTTGTTACGGCGCGCCGTCGTCGCGCTGAAGTTCAAGCAACGGCGCGCCCTAGGGCGCATGCTGGGAAGCATGGTCGCGCGGCGCCTGCCCATCGCCGCCGATGTTCTCGTACCCGTTCCGCTGCACCACGCGCGACTGATGGAGCGCGGCTTCAATCAAGCGCACGAAATCGCACGCGGCATCGCGGCGCAGACAAGTCTTCCCATCGCCGATTCGGCTATCGTTCGGACCATCGCGACCCAGCCGCAGACGATCCTGTCGCCGGCGCAGCGGCGCCGCAACGTGTGTTCGGCATTTGCGCCGGGCGCTCGAGCTGACGCGGTGCGCGGAAAACGTATCGCGCTCGTGGATGACGTCATGACCACCGGGGCCACGTTGCACGCGTGCGCCAATATGCTGCAGACAGCCGGCGCGCTTCGCATCGTCGCGCTCGTCCTGGCGCGCAGGCAGTGATCGTTCAGGGCAGCCGCGCGCCCCTTCCGTACTCGCCGCCTTCGACGAGGGCGTTTGCGGCGACGACGGCGCCCGAGCCCAGGACCGCTCCGCGCACTGCAGCGCCGCGTTCGACGCGGACGTCTTGCCACAGGATCGAGTCGGCGACGTGCGCGCCCTCTTCTACGATGCTGCGCGCGCCGATGCAGGCAGGACTGCCGATGGCCGCAGCAGCCGATACACGCGCGCCCGCACCTCGCAACACACCAGCGTCGAGGCTGGCGCCTTCCGGCAACCGCAACTTCACTCGGCAGTGCAAGGCGTCGGCATGCGCGCGGCGGTACTCGGCCGGCGTGCCGATGTCGCACCAATACGCGTCCTGCGACATGCCATAGAACGCGGCGCCGGCTGCAAGCAGCGCTGGGAAGACCTGTTTGCCGAAATCGTAAAAGGTCTCGGCCGGGATGCGCTCGAGCACGCGTGGCTCGAAGATATAGACGCCGGTGTTCGCGTTGCGGCTGCGCTCGGTGCCGCGCGCGGGTTTTTCCTGGAATCCGGTGATGCGTCCGTCCGGCCCGGTCACGACCGCGCCATACTGCGACACGTCATCGACGCGCGCCAGCACGATCGTGGCTTCAGCAGCCCGTTGCCGATGGTAGGCGATCGCCGCCGCGAGATCGATGTCGGTCACGTCATCACAGCCGATGACCACGAACGTCTCGTGGAAGCGATCGGCGACTGCTCGCACCGCACCGGCGCTGCCCATGAGCTCGGGCTCGTGCAAGTACGTCACGCGCACGCCCCAACGCGCACCGTCGCCGACGTACGCACGCACCGCCTCGGGGAAGTAGTGCACGTTGATGACGACGTCGTCCACGCC
>JALYZS010000072.1 GCA_030948745.1 Vulcanimicrobiota bacterium
CCGGATGAGGGCCACGGGATTGCCGGCAGCCACCCGCTGCAAAGTGTTCAACATGTCGTTGGCTGCTTTGTCCCAAGTGAACTCGGCGGCATGCGTTACAGCGCCAGCCTCGAGCCTGTGGCGGAGCGGCTCGTCCGTCATCACACTGATGATTGACGAAGCCAACGTATCGCCCTCGGCGAGGAGCAAGCCCGTCGCGTTGTGGATGATGCTTTCTCGCAATCCGGCGACGTCGAAGGCGAGGGCTGGCGTGCCGCATGCGTTAGCCTCGATCACAACGATACCCCATCCCTCCATCACAGATGGCACGACGAGCAGCCACGCGGATTGCAGTAGTTGCGTCTTGCGTTCTTCTGAAACATAGCCTTCGAAGGTCACGACGTCGTTGAGCCCCAGATCGTGCGACAAGCGCTTGAGGCGATGCTCATCGTCGCCGCCACCGGCGATATGCAATCGCACATCTGGAATCGCAGCCCTGACGTCAGGAAGGGCGCGCAATAACAAGTCGACGCGCTTGAAGCGCTTGAGCCGCCCGAAGTATAGGATCGTCGGCACCGGGGCTTTCGTGCCCCGCGTCAGACGAGGGTCGACGCCGCTTTTGATGACCCGGACAAAGCTCGACGTCATCGCGCTGCGTCGTAGATCGCGTGCCGTGTCTTCCGAGCATGCGACAAACGGTACCCGCCGGTAGACCAACGGCATGACGCGCTCTTCGAGAAACGTCAACGCGTTGCACAGCACCGTGGCCAACTCTTGGCGTAACACCCCGCGGCTCATCTGATACATCACGCAAACTTTGGGCTTCATCGAGAACAGAGGACTAAAAAATGGAATTGTGTTCTCGGAATCGATGAGCACATCGAAACGATTCCTAAAGCGATGCACATACACGAATGGCGCAAGCAGATAGAGCGTTAACGCGTTGCCGACCCGTGTGACCTGCACGCCGTCGATGACTTGCCGGCGAGCGCCACCTCGAAAGCCGGCTGCTAGCCACTCGACGTGATGACCTTGGGTCACCCAGCGCTTGGCCATCTCATGCAAGTACACTTCGGCGCCGCCGCTCGCGGGGTTGGCCACGTCGCGCCAATTGAGGATAAGTATTCTGAGCCGATCGTAGAAACGGATGGCATTGGTGGGCACCAGCCGATCATAGACCGGCACGAGAAAGCGCAGCGGCGAATGGCGCAGACGCAGGCGCAGCAGCGCAGCAGCCATCTGCACGCCGGCCCGCACGACGCTCACCTTGGAGCCGACCATGTCCTTCCAGACGACCGGCGCTTCCAATATCTTGGCATGCTGTTTCTTCATTAGATATAACAGATCGACATCGAAAGCGAAATTGGCGGTTTCGAGCCTATCGAAAATGGGTCGCAACGCCTCGGCGCGGAAAACTTTTGCGCCGCACTGCGTGTCGCGAAAGGGCAAACCGAACAACGCCTTGGCAAGGAGATTAAAACCAAAGCCCGCCAGGCGGCGTTTGAAGAGCACTTTGGCGAGCGCCTTTGATTTTGGCAACCAGCGCGAGCCGATCACGGCATCGTGGCCAGGCAAAGCCTGCAAAAGCAGGCTTATCTCGCGCGCGGTGAACGAGCTGTCGGCATCGACAAAGCCCACGACTGCAGACTGATTGAGCATCAGACCCGCACGCACGGCGCCGCCTTTGCCGACTCTCGATTGGATCGTAACCAGGCGCACGTTGGGGTAACGCTCACACGATGCTTGCACGATCTCATCGGTCCGATCGGTGCAGCCGTTCGACACGACGATGATCTGCGCGTCGGGGAAGTGCGCCGCATAGTCGTCGAGCGTGGGGCCAATTCTGGATTCTTCGTTGTGCGCGGGTATGATGATGGTGAGCGGCGCAGCTGATTGTTGCCTAGCGTGCATGTAGAACGAATGTTTAGTGTGCCTGCTAGGGTTCCTACTCCCTTCAGAATTGCTTGGCGACCAGGAAAGCCTATTTACCTCCGCAAAATGCCGAAGCAATGGCCTAGGGTAACTTTTCTTCGCCCCGAAAAGTCGAAATGTACTACGAGGCTCGCATCGATATTTGGCGTACGCTTAGCGAGGCGATCTGAAACGGTCGGGTCTGCTGTGGTTGATAACTATTATGGGATCGATATCGAGTCGTGGGCGCATAGCTCTCGGCCTCGTTTTCGTTCGCTCACGAGTACCCAACGCCGCGACCTTGACGGCGGCGCTACGGCATGGCAGATCCAACAGCTCTTGATCGCCCTCCAGCGGCTGGACCTTCGTCTGACTTTTTTCATCACCGGCGAGGTCTTCGATTGGCATCCTATGCTGGTCGAGCGCATCGCGGACGCGGGCCATGAGATCGCTTTCCACACCCAGCACCATCGCGTGCTACGCAATCAGGCCGACCTGGAAAACGAGATCTGCGCCGCGGCGAAGTTCATCAGCGCTTGGCGGCCGGTCGGTTTTCGCGCTCCCGCGATGGACATGCTGGCGCAGGGGTATCGCGTGCTGCATCAAGCAGGATTTGCATACAGCTCCTCGGTCTACTCTTCGGGCACGGCTATTCCGGTAGACGGCTTGTTGGAAATTCCCGTCTCCACGCACCCGCGCTCAGGACTCCAGTGCGCGACCCTCATCCCGGCACGCATGACGTTGGCGCTGTGGCAGAGGGAGATTCCATACGGTTCGGGTTATGTCTTAGGCCTTCGCGGCTGGCGCTACGTTCACCGGTTAGTAAAAATGCGCGAAGCGAATTGCCTGCCGTCAAATCTATTCATCCACAACTGGCAGCTTTTTGCTTTTGACCGGCGGTCCGTCAACCACCAGTATTTTGAAGCCCTCTTAAATCCGCTGCACCTTCCCTATGCCCGCATCGTGACGCGAGATTTCCTGGGACTCCTCAGCCGCCATCGGTTCCGCAGGCTTGACGCGCACCCCGCTGTAGTGGCACGGCGGGCGACCCATTTTCTGGTCGAAGAATCGAGCCATCAAGCCATCCCTCGGCTGTCTGAATCCACGAGCCGAACAATGCGTTCCTAGCGTTTGCTTCTTCGATGACCAGACGCCCTGCGGCCTGGACCTATGGCCTTGTTGTCATAGTGCTGGCCTTTATCGCGGCGCTCGCGTTCCACAGAAACGGTTATATCGCGGGCGGAGATATCTGGCCGGATGCTTTTATCAGCAAAAACCATGCGCTGGGAGAAAGTCTTCAACTCTGGGGGCGAGGTCTTAGCGGGTTCGGCTCTCCTGAGTTCGCTCCCACGGAATTTATCATGGCGGTGTGGGGCGCCTCAGCGTTGCACATCGGGTTGTCCGGTCCAATGGCGCAGTTTTCGTTCTTGTGCGCGCTGCTCATGTTTGAGGGCTGTGGCGTAGCATATTTCGCGCTCGCCGTGTTCCCCAAGAAGCCGCTGCTCGCCATACTCGCCGCGATCGCGCTCCCCGTGTCAGTGTATAACGCCCAAATCTTTCTGAACCCCATCCAGGCGTTCGCATTCGGCTACTTCCCCGCCCTGGCTGGCCTGCTGATCAATCGTTTGCGTACACCGGTTCCAACGTTACGCTTCGGGGCGGAGCTTGGGCTGGCGTGCGCCGGCTTTATGATGCTTGCCGAAACGCCACCGGTCGCAGTCTACGCCGTCCTGTGGATGGGAGGATGCATAACGGCGGCGTGGTGGGCTTGGCGGACGATGCGCGCCACTGGCGCGGGTCTGGTGCTGGGACTCTGCCTCGGGCTCGTGCTCAACGCGTGGTGGGCATATGCCGGCTACATGACGCTCTTCGCAAGCGACGGTGCGGTAGGGCAAACATTTTTGGGCCCGCTCGTGTGGAGTTGGGTGGACGCGCAGGCGAGTTTCATCAATCTGCTTTCGATGCAAGGCCTGTGGTTATGGGCTTACCCCGAGTATTACCCGTGGTCGAGCGTTTATCATAGCGGGGTGCTCCGTACGTCGATGTATTTACCCGCTGGATTGGCGATGTGCGGCGTCGTGCTCACGCCGCACCGCAAACAGGCTGCGCTGCTGGTTTCTTGCGTCTTCGTGTCGATGTGGCTAGCGAAAGGCTACCATCCGCCGCTTGCCGCCGTCAACGGCTGGCTGTACGATCACGTACCATATTTCTGGCTATTTCGCGATCCCCAAGGCCAAGCCAACATCACGCTGTACGTCTGCCTCTTCGTGCTCGCGGGGCTTGGCGTCCATGAGCTGTTGCGCTTCATGGCTGGGTCAGCAGAGCATGCACGACGCAACGCGCTGCTCATGCCTTTTGCCGCCATCATTCTCTGTGCGGCCTTGTTTCTCAACGGCTTTGCCTTTATCAGCGGCGCTTTCATCCCCACGTATTGGGAGTCGGGTGCGGCCCGTATGGTGGTGAGCGTGCCGCGGTATTGGTATGATG
>JALYZS010000122.1 GCA_030948745.1 Vulcanimicrobiota bacterium
GTGATCGGACGCGCTAACCTCCGCGCCGTGCGTGGCACCTATGCGGCTGGCTTTCGTGGGTACTTGGGTAAAGTGCTCGCCCCTACAAATGTGAACCCGCAACAGCAGCGTTACGTGGCGGTGAGATGGAGGCGACACCAACTTTCGGAGCTTGGTGAGGGAGTCGCATTTGACGTAAATTCGCGCGGCATCTGCGTCGGCGCCACTGCGCCGCCTGGAGACGAATCGACGTTCAGCTTGTCCAGTTCCTTCGGGGCAAACCATTCTTCCGCAACATATGCCTTTGGGACTCCCAAAGCGGTGATATGGCATCGGAATGGCTCGGCTACGATGCTTGAGCCGTATTACCGTAGCGTCGCGTACGCACTCGACGAGGACGACCGGGTAGTAGGAATGCTACACGACGCCGACGGCAAACATTATGCCTTCATCTGGCGTCACGGCGTATTGCGCCGGTTAGACGACCTTGTACAGGCGCCTCGATGGCGTTTCGAGTCGGCATATGGCTTCACATCCGACGGTGGGATTCTTGGCATCGGAACCCACGATGGTGTCGCAACTGCGTTCATCGTGCATTTATAACACTACCGCGTGAAAATACTCGGCGTCGGCCTCTTAATCGTGGCGTCGGCCCTATCGGCGCATTCGAGCCCAGCGTCGTCCGACGGTAACGTGGCTTCGCCCGCCTGGGTCACTGTCGTGCAATCGTTCAATCTGACACTCCGAGCGGTACCCCGGATAATTGTGCCTGCCAGCGATGGAGCCATCTGGATTGCAGCGGATCACGAGCAGGCCTTTATTCGGGTCGATGTGCAAAGCGGTGCCCACACGAGTTTTGGTTACCCCAACGGTGGCGCATCGGTGTTGACTGCGGCCGCGGGATCGGAAGGCTCGCTTTGGTATATCGACGGGCTCAACAACGGGGATGTCTTTCGGATCGAACGTGACGGCCAGTTCCGGCGCTTCCCCACTACAACCGACTGCATTCCCTCCCCGCTGGTCTCTTGCCGCGCGGTGACGGCTCGATCCTGATTTCGCTCTCGCAAAGTCAGACTTTTCTGCAGCTCGATCAGCCCGGGGAAATCATCGCTCAGCGCGTGCCAAATCGTTTTCGGCTGCCCACACTCGTGGATGCTCGGAACTGAGCTCTGTGGTTCTCGACGGAAAATGGACCAGTATGGCGCTCATCGGATGGTCGTTTTCACACCCTCAAAGGTTTCCCGGGTTCTATGAAAACACAGGTGTCGGTGTGGGACGCCAAGCGAAACACGTATGTTGTGGAAAGCAAAGTGCAGCCCCAGACCTTTCATCCGTGTTTAGATGGTGACATTGCGTACCAAGCATTTCCACCCGAACGTTGGGCGCATGCTAACGACTATTTTATCGGGTGGATATCTCCTCAGGGTGTTGCACGTGATATCCGTCGTTGGCCAAAGGCGGCTCGGCCCTCACCCTCACCCCACCTAAATGTAGTAGGCTGCGGTATTTGTGGAGGGCCAGCCTTAGAACAGGCGCCCCGAATCGTACTCCTTGGATGCACATCGCTAACCGCTTGGGTACGGGTTGGCGATACCGTAAAACGCGTTACGATTGACAATCATGTGGAATCATTCTCTCTTATGATTCAAAGCCACACAGGTTGACTGAAGTTGCCTTGCGGTAGCGCCATGGTAGGCCCTAAGAAAAAAGCCAAGCCTTTGACGGCTTGGCTTCTGCGTGTTGTAGTTGTGGTTTAGGCGCGGCGTTTTGAGAAACAGTCGCGGCAGTAAACCGGACGATCGCCGCTCGGATTGAACGGCACTTCAGCCACACCACCGCAGCCGCTGCACGTCGCCTGGAACATTTGACGCTCGCTGGAGCGGGAGTAGCCACCGCCGCCGCCACCACCTGAATCACGTTGCGCTTTACGCGCTTCGCGACAGTTCGGACAGCGGCCGGGATCTTGGGTGAAGCCTTTTTGGGCGTAAAAGTCTTGCTCGGACGCCGTGAAGGTGAATTGCGAGTTGCAATCGCGACACGTGAGCGTTCTATCAGTAGACAACATATTTTCTCCTCGCAGCAAAGCACTTGGCGATGCCGCAGTCGTTTGAACTGTTTCAGCGATGGGAGTACGACGACCGCGAAGAGGAGACTTGGAGACTGCCTAATTTTGACCGCCGTGGTTGCCGTTGAAGGCCAGCCACAGACCGAAACTATCCGTATTGTACCCTATTACACGGATAAAAAGCAAATGGATTGCGGGACGACCCCCATTAGGGTGCCACTTTGCCCCTAAAGAACGTCGATGAGCAGCTCTAGCGCAACCGCACGCGCTCCTTGATCTTCTTACCCTTTTGCTGGTATAGCATCAGCCCATCGATCGCGCCGGAAGCGTTGCTGGTGAAAGTAATGTCGACATTTTCCTCGAGCATGAAGAAGGTCGTCGCCGATTTTGGGTAGAGGCGATGCCAGATCTGGCGATCAGCGATGGAATACAGTGCGCCGTTGCGACGTTCCACCGTCACCTTTAACCCGAAACCAAAATCATACGTGCCCACGAAACGAGCATACTCCTTGGGGTTCATCGCAAACAGCTTTTTTTGCTGCGGAGCATAGTCGGACCACCCGTACACTGCGCCAATGCCATTGAGCACTTCGTTGATGAGCAGGTCGCCATTATCGGAATCGGTCATGATGGCCACACCCTCACCACCACGGTGCATCACAAAGAACGCTTGAAACCCCGTGTTGGCACCATTGTGCAAGAAGGTCGCCGTCGGCCCGGCTCCCTCGAGCGCAAAACCTAAGCCGTATCCGGGCTTTACCGCGGTTAGCATCTCGCGCGCAGTTGCTTGTGAGAGGATAGCGTCTTTATCGCCATTGATCGCTCGCTGCACGCCGATCGCGAACTTGGCAAGATCGGTCGGCGTGGTCCACAGCCCGGCCGCCGTCTGTTCGGGATAGACGTTCCAACTGCCGGGATATGGTTTGCCAGTTTCGTCCGTCGCGACCGCTGCCCGGTTCCATTCAGGCTGAGGGAGCGGTTGTTCGAAGGTGCTGTCTGTCATGCCTAACGGTGCGAGGACGCTGTCATGCATGTACGTCGCAAAGGATTCGTGCTGCGTGTCGACGAGCAGTTGCTCGGCGATGACATAGCCACCGCCTGAATAGCGGTAACGCGTACCCGGTTGTACATTGACCCGAATGGGTAGCGAGTTGGCTGGTTTGGTACCATCGAGCACTTGCTGCAGCGTCGGCACCGGCTTACGGCGCTCGTACCCCTCAAAGCCATGTACTGTCGTGCCTGCGGTGTGACTCAACAACTCGCGTAGCGTGACGGGAGTTTTTGCGGTGAAGCCGTTATCGGGTACCTTCCAGCTGGTCAGCTCGCTATTAACGTTCTCGTCCAATTTCAGTCGACCGGCATCAACTAAACGTAAGATGCCTACCGCCGAAACGGGCTTGCTGATGGAGCCCGCCTGGAAGAGCGTGCCCGTCGAGGCGCCGTACGCCCGCGCCCACCGTAGCCCCGACGCATCGAAGAATGCAATGCTCACGGCGGGAACGTGATAGTATTGCAGTCGGCGTTGGATGGTCATCTTTGCGGGCGGTTGGCCGGCGACGGCGACGGCGGTTATCAGACCGCGCTCAAATTGAGCGATCCTTTGGGCTTCCGAAGAATCCGAAGGAGCTGCGGATGCGGCCATATTGAACGCGAGCACAATGGCAAGGGCGTAGAATGTCGCTCTTACCATCAGCGTTGCCGGACTTGCGCGAGCATGGCGCTTTTTATGTGCGCTAGCTCCGCGGGGGTGAGTGTGCTTCCCGCCAGGATCACATCCTCATGTCCGATGGTCCAATGCACGCCGCGATGAGTGGTCCCCCCGCTCAAATCTAGCAAATAGTCTCCGGGCATGCTCTTGCTTGTGGCGGCGAACGACTGGGGGTTTGCTAACACGAGTGCTAGGACGTGATTGTCGCGGCGCCACGCCCCTGGAAGATTGTATTGCAGCAAAATCGCGCTTGATCCAGCCCTTGCCAAACTGAGCAGCGTCGAACCCTTGGGCAAACCCGCCGGTAGCACGACCGGAAAGTCTGCTTGAGCAGCGGCGGAGCGAAGGCTGTCGTTCGTTGGATTTCTCGTGTAAGCTAGATGCTGGGCGGAAAGCTCAATGCCGCCGGATCGGTTTAAAGACACGTGCGTGCTGCTCCAGACAGCTGCCCCGGCGGCCGCTGCCACGATCGTAGCGCACGCCCATACAAGCGCGATCGGCACGGCCCATTGCCTTTTGAAACGTGGAGTTGGGCCGGACTGCGCGGCCTTTCGTATGGCTGCGAGCGGAGGATCGGGGACAGGAATGCGTTCGCGCGCGGCCCTGCACAAGGCACCGAAATCAGACTGCATGCGTGGTCACCTCACTCAATGTGGGAGAAATATATCCCGGACGCTCGTCGAGCAGCGGCCGTAAGAGCCGCTTGGCGATCATAAGGCGAAACCGCACCGTGCCGTCAGGTATTCTCAACACAGACGCGATTTCGCGACTCGAGAGATCCTCGAAGTACCGTAGCACGACGACGTCGCGTAACTTTCTGGGCAAAACCGAAAGAGCGTGCCAGACGTCGAGTGCTGCGACGTGGTCGGCGGTGTCTGGCGCGGTCGCGGTCGGTGGCTCTTCGCGCGACCGTCGGCGCTTGAATTCAGAGGCTTCGCGAACGACGACTCGATAGAACCACACCCGAAACGCGGCGGAGCTGTGCAGCGACTTGAGCGTGCGGCACAAGATGATGCATGCCTCTTGCGCCACGTCTTCTGCGCCCTGCCGCTCGCCTACGATCGAGCGCGCCAAGCGATAGGCCTCGGGCCAGATCAGAACGAGCAGCCGTTCGGTGTCTGCTTCGCTGCCGTCTCGAGCCGCCTCGATAACTTCCGCTGGAACTGAGACCGCCATGAAGTCCTCCGGAGATGCGGTACGCTGCTACCCCTATAGAGCCTCTAAG
>JALYZS010000124.1 GCA_030948745.1 Vulcanimicrobiota bacterium
TCGGCGCCATCGACGCGATGATCGATGGCATCGCCGACATGTACGGCACGATCACGTTGAATAAACAAGACACGCCGTTCCAAGGCGCTCAGCACTCACGCGTGCCGCCACCGGTGGAAGCCACGCCCGGTCCGAACGCGACCGTCACGCCGTATTGAACGCGCCGATCTAAACTTGCGGCAATGAGAAAGGCGGTGAAACCACCGCCCTTCTCAGGTCCGTCCTATGTGGAATCGTCTTCGCCGTTGCGCGTCTTATTCGTGCGCCTCGAATGGATTGGGTATTCCAAGACGGCCATCCGACCACCCGAAGTAGGTCGTCTCTGCTGTATATGGCCAGCCGGCTTTGGCAACCGCGTAGTTATCATTATAGTCCCCGAAGTTGGGGATGATATCCGACGAGGTCACGAGCCAGTTGGACGCCACTGTCGTGATGCGGCGGTTGCCGGGCGTCGCGCTCAACAGCGGCGAGATATCCGTTGCGGCGTAAACGTCGGTATCGGCGGTATTACCGCTCACGCGGCGGAACCATCCCACCGTCAGCTTTCCGTCGCCTTCAGCATTTCGCAGCATCGGCAAAAAGTGCAGCCCGCCGCCGCGATCGTTGTCGAGCTGCACAGGGGCGAGTTGTATGTTGTTAAGGCTCCCTGCGCTGAAGCTTTCTAGCAAGATATCCCCTAAAGGATGCGATCGGACGTCGTTCCACGCGATGCTCACCGTCCTGTAGGGTGCGCTCACCGCGATGCGCGGGAAGTCGTTGCTGGGGAAGCGGTTGTAACCGGCGATGCCCGTGAAGGAAATCGGGAAGATCGCCAACGCGTTCGCATCCGAGGGTCCGGCGCACGAGTCGCCCATCACCGCCAAGCATTTGAGCGGCGTACGTGTGACGACGTCTTCCGTCGGCTGATTGCGACACGCCCGGGCCTCGAAGAACAGCGGACGGTTGTACTCATAAGCGACATAGACGTCGCCTGATGCCACGTCGACGGCCGGATAGGAACCGGCCTGCTCGCAGGTTGTTGATGACGCGAGGACACCGTAGGGCGGCCTTGGCAGCGATTGCGCTGACGCTGTGCCTCCCGGGTTGCAGACAGGGGTTCCCGCCGTTCCTCCCAACGGCCCGATGCCGCCGATCTTCGTCCCGATGTCACAGTACGCCAGGTCAATGTCGCCGTTACCGGTATCTGGACTCACAGCGCCAAATTCAGTATAGCTAACATAGAGACGGCCCCGAACAGGATCTATGCTCGGAAACGGCTTGTCCAAAAAGCTGCAGAAAAACGTGTTGCACTGAGAGCTCGTGGTCACGATGGTCGGCTGGCCGCAAGCGATGAACCCTGCGCTTTCCTGACAAGCAGCCACGGCGATGTAGGTCTTGAGGTCAGTTGCGTCGATGTTCTCAAACAGCCCGGTAACGTACGCGTAGTCTGTTCCACCCACGGTCCAATTCTCCACGCCCGCGTCGCCAAACCAACTGTAGGAATTGCAATTGACATTCGGCAGGCCGCCTTCGTCGATGAACGTTCTGCCGCCGTCGGTCGAATAACCGTAGCCGCTGAGCTGATCCTTGAAGTTGGGGGCGCCGCAAACGTTGATGAACCCGGATGCATCGTTCCACGCGCCCAGGACCTTGCCGTCGTTGAGCGCTGCGATCGAAACTTCCGATTGACCGTTGGCCCGCAGGCCTTGCGGCGAAATATCTTCGGCCGGGTTGGCCATGTCAACATTGCTGCTGACACTAGCCGCGCGCCGCGCGAAGTTCGGGCGCATGCGGCCGAATTGCGGCCCGTTGCAATACAGCAGCGCACCGGCAGATAGCGCGCTTGCACGCGCTGCGCACAGAGGATTGGTGCGCATCACGCGGCTGGTGCGCCCGAAATGTGCTGGGATCGAGTTGGCGCTGCCGACGAGCGGCACAAGCCGCACCGAGAGCGGCGCGTTGTGAAGACCGTTGGCTAGGGTCTGGGCTGCTAGTGAAGCTACCAATCCTATGGCGGCGAGGAAAACGAGAGCGTAGCGTACCCAAGCTGCGCTCTTTGCACGCATGCACCGTCGAGACATACAAACCTCAATCTATAGCTGAACAAGGGGATATGACGACAGGCGATACTTTAGAACGCCGTGTGTCGGAGTCGAAGCGAATGGTTCTTAAGCCGCCCACCCGCCCCTCTGATAATGTTCTAGAAGTTGGGGGGCTGGATATAAGAAAGTATCGTGCACGCAGAAAATAAGCCCAATTGCCCACCTCGCGCAAAAAATCGGTTGCTAACCTTGGGACACGGCACGATCAGCGTGGACGCCTTCTTGCAGCTGGTCGAACTCGCGCAGATCCAGCACATCGTCGACGTTCGAAAAATCCCCCGCAGCCAGCGGCACCCGCAGTTCGCACGCGAGGCGATGGAAAGCTGGTTGCCGCAGGCCGGACTGTCGTATCGCTGGGAGCCGCGGCTGGGCGGATTCCGCCGCCCGGCGCCTGACTCGACGAACGTCGCTCTACGCCATCCGGCTTTTCGCGGTTTCGCCGATTACATGCAAACACCGGAATTCTGGCACGCGTTCGACGAGCTGGTGGCAGAGGCCGAGACCGCGTTGACCGCGGTCATGTGCTCGGAGAGCTTGTGGTGGCGATGCCATCGCCGCCTCATCGCCGACGCCGCGGTGCTCACCCGCGGCATCGAAGTCGAAGACCTGTCCCATGACGGGCGGCTCGTGCCGCATCGTGTCACCGAGGGCGCCCGGGTGCACAATAGCAGCGTCGTCGTCTACGATGTCGTCGACCAGGCAGCACTCTTGGAAGCGCCCCGCTCTGCGGTCGAAAGGAGGCCTCCTCTTCAGGCCGGTCGTAGCCGGCCTGCGTCCTGACGCACGTCCCGGAGAGGAGTTCTCTATGCCTCGTTTTATGGTCGAGCGCACCTTTAAAGACGGGCTTAACATTCCCACGAACGCGCAAGGGGCGGGCACTTGCCGCACTGTCGTGACGAACAACGGCAGCCTTGGCGTCACCTGGGTGCACTCCTACGTGTCCAAGGACCACACGAAGACGTACTGCATCTATGACGGTCCTAGTGAGGACGCCATCCGTAAGGCGGCCCAATCCAACGGCCTTCCGGTCGACAGCGTGTCGGAAGTCAGCGTCTTAGATCCATACTTCTATCACTGAGCTTGAACCGCGACGTCATCGACGACGGGGCCGTTCCAATTGCCTTGTCCATCAAGAC
>JALYZS010000138.1 GCA_030948745.1 Vulcanimicrobiota bacterium
TTTACCTAGGCCAGCCCAGGCATTGTTCTGTTTTTCGAAAACAGCTTGACCCCCGCCATTTCCCCATACCCACGTTGTGAGCGCATAGTTCGAGACGATTGCGATCTGACTGACGGTTGGCTGGCTAGTGGCGCTCGGATTCATTGATTTTACCCACTGAACGCAGGCTGCGATCACAAGACTTTGGTCCCCGGAGTCTGATTTGGCTGGCATTCGTAAATAGGTGAGCCCAACGAAGGCAACAACAGCCACAACAATAAGGATCAAAAGCGAAGGTACAATCACGGGCTTTTTCATCGAAATCTGACCCCTATTTCACTACATGATAGAAGGTGGGCTGAACCGTTGATGGGTAGTTGTAGCCATTGTTGGACATTGTGGTATTGGTTTGGCCACAAAAGGATGATTTCGAACCGGAGTTTGATAGCACGGCGCTGGGTCCATTGCAACCATTTACTTGACACACCCCGATGTGGTTCATGCCATCGGGAATGTCTCCCCCGCTCGCCTGCCTGCGACTGCCCTGATCGACCTTGACAGCAAACCCGCCCTCAACCATAGATTCCATCACATCAGGCACCCAATTCGGTGAGCACGCGTGGACCTTTGCAGGATCAAAAATGCACTGCTCGCGGAACCAGCGGACGGAATAGTATGCCCCAGGGCTGCTTGGAAAATTCAATTTAGGGCGATAGCGCATCCATTGCCTGGGTTGCCCGATCCCGTTGTGCACTTGCGCTCTTGAGAAATATTCCATATCATTGCCGACGGGGTATACTTAGCGTTCGGTTATGGTTGCCGTAACGCCGTGCGTAAAAGCAAATGTGACGCACCCACCATAAGATGCGATGACCTCGACGGTGCCGTCCTGGACGCTTTGCAGTCGCAGCCGTTGAATGAAGCTGCAATTCAACGCATCTGGAAACAAATCGGAGATCCGCTGGCTGACCCGCTGCTACAAGCCCTTCGGGACGAGGTAATAGAAAAGACCAGACGCCAGAAGAACCTTGTGAGCAACTTTGAGGACCGCCCGTCCTTACCAAAGGCTGTGCAAGCGCGCTACTACGAACTCGAACTACAAATTGCGCAGGCCAGCCATCGGCTCGCCACGCTGGAATTATCAAGAACGAACCAATTGCCGCGTAATGTAACGGAACTCAAGCAACGTTTGACGCTACTTGCGAACAGGCTTCACAGTGTAGACCGCAAGGAACTAAGAGTTGCGATACATGCGTTCGTTGCTGAAATCGTTCTCTACAGCAAAGAACGCAAAGCAGGTCGCCTATATCCTACCGATTCGGCGAACTGCACAGAGCGTCTGTTCATTAGGGAATTGCGGGGGATGGATTTGAACCACCGACCTTCGGGTTATGAGCCCGACGAGCTACCGGACTGCTCCACCCCGCACGCATAGGTTAGGGGGGTTTTGGGAGCGTACCTCCACTTTGTAAATGCGTCTGTCGACTTTTTCCATCGTCGCATGCGACCCTCAAGCCAAGGAGCTTGGTGTTGCGGTGCAATCAAAATTCCTCTCCGTCGGGGCGGCGGTTCCATGGGTCATGGGCGGCGTCGGGGCAATCGCGACTCAGGCGTGGGCGAACACCACCTACGGTCCGCGCGGCTTACGCTTGCTACGGGAAGGCTGCGAGCCTGACGAGGTGGTCGCAAAGCTGACTGCGGATGACGACCACGCGGCACAGCGTCAGATCGGCATCGTCGATGCGAGTGGTCGCGCCGCGACGTTCACGGGCGATCAGTGCATGGAGTGGGCGGGCGGGCTGGCGCAGCCCACGTTTGCGGTTCAGGGAAATATCTTAGCAAGCAAGGGCGTCGTTAGCGCGATGGCGGACGCGTTTCTATCGACCAGAGGCTGCCTGGCGGATCGCTTGCTGGCCGCGTTGTCGGCCGGTCAACAAGCGGGCGGTGATCGGCGGGGCCAGCAAAGTGCCGCCCTGTACGTCGCTAAGCCGGGCGGCGGTTACGGTGGGTTCAACGACCGCTACATCGACCTACGCGTCGACGATCACGCGCGTCCGATCGAAGAGCTCGTAAGGATACTGGAGCTGCACAAGCTTTACTTCTTCAAAGCCGAACCGCATGATCTCATCCCACTTGACGACGAACGCCGTGCAGAGATCCGTGCGTTGCTGCAAGCGGCAGGTAGCCTGCCCGCTGAAGGCGCCATCGACGAGCAGGCTACCTTCAAAGCGCTGGTCGAGTTCATGCATCGGGAAAATCTGGAAGACCGCGTCCGTGACGACGGCATGGTCGACCGTCAAACGCTGGGATATCTGCGTTCCTACGCTGCGCGATGAACGCACGCATGGAGTGGCTGCGCTCCCTGCCGAAGGCGGAACTTCACGTCCACCTTGAGGGTACGATCCACCCCGCGAGCTACTTGCGGATCGCCAAGCGCAACCGCATCGCGATCAGACCTGATGTCGACGCGGCTTTTCAATGTCACGATTTCTCCTCGTTCCTGTCTGCGTTCCTCGCCGTCGTCAAAATCTTGCAGCAGCCTGAGGATTTTTACGAGCTTACGCACGAGTATCTCACGCGCAGCGCGGACGAAGGCGTCGTCCACGTCGAGCTGATGGTCTCGCCCGCGACCTTGCGGTACTTCAAAATCGCGAGTCCGCTCGACGAAGTTGTCAAAGCCATCGGCGCTGCCTGCCGGCAGGCACGGGCCGATACCGGCATCACATCCTTGATCATGTTCGACATGGTGCGCAATCTGGGTGAAGCTGCCGCGTTGGAAGACATCGCTTTGGCGGAGCGTTGCAGAGATCACGGTGTCATCGGCGTTGGCCTGGGCGGTGATGAAAGCAATTTTCCGGCCCGTGATTTTGCCCAAGCCTTTAAGCGAGCACAGGAATTGGGACTACGACGGACGCTGCACGCGGGTGAAGCAGCCGGCGCCGACAGCATTCAAGATGCGGTGCGATTGTGTGGGGCCGAACGCATCGGCCACGGCGTGGCCGCTATGCACAACCCTGCAACCATGCAGCTGCTGCGTGAAGCGGATGTCGCGGTCGACGCCTGCCTGACGAGCAACGACGTCACCGGTGTCTGGAACACGTACCACGCTCACCCGCTCGTGCGGTTCGTCAATGAAGAAGTGCCGGTGACGCTCAACAGCGACGACCCCGCATTTTTCGGAGCGTCGCTATTGGATGAGTATGAGAGAGCAGCCGGTTTAGGGCTATTCGAAGAGCAACTGGCGCAAGTGGCGCGCCACAGTATCGTCTATTCGTTCGCCGCGCAAGAGCACAAAACGCGGTGGCTTGCGCAGCTAGACGCCTTTACTGCGGCGCCCCGGGCGTGACGCGATAGGCCGCGACCTTGCCGTCGCCGCTCATGCGGATACGAACGGTCATATCGCCTTTGTCGAATTTCGCATCGAAGATGTACAGATGCCGCGGGATGTCATTTCCGGTCTCAGTGAGGCCCTGGTAGCCGCCGAGCCGATGCATCTTATCTGAATAGTCCCCCACGGTCGCGCGGGTGACGGAGGCTGCGAGATCGGGGGTGAAATTCGCCTGGACGGCGGACATGTCGTTGTTATACACGCCTTGCGTGACGTCGTCTGCCACTTTTTGCTCGTTCCCCGTGGCATGGTCACAGGCGGCGATCGCCAGTGCCATGATGATGGCGAATATCGTCTTCATGTTCTCCCCCGTCGTCAAAGAAAAAAGCGGCGGCAGAAATCTGACGCCGCCCTGTAGCCTCGCGCCGCACGCGTTCAACGTCTGTTTAGAGCGTGCCCCAGCCGAAAGAGCCGTCTGCAGATGCGACCCGCAGGTCGCGTGCAGTTCGCTTGGCAGCATGAGCACGCGCGGGCGCCGGCGCCTGGTTCGTATCGACCGGCATCGCGATCGTGCGGCCCGAATTCAGGCTTGCGATCTGCTGACGCTGCTGCACGATGATATTATGCTGGTACGCAACTTCCTTGTTGAGCTCGGCGACCATGCTCTGCTCGTGATTGTACGCCTGTACTTCCGAACGGTAGGCGGCCCAGGCATCATCGCGCTGACTGGCGAGCGCTGCCTGCTTCTGCGCGTCCTCAGCGTAACGCTGGTGCACTTTCTTGTTGTGGTTAAGGATGATCAATGCTGCGGCCGCACCACCGATGAGGATGTTGCGCGTGCTCGCGGCGCCGTTGGCCATTGCAGGTCTGGGGATGGGTGCGAGCGCGGCGACGAATGCCACTAAAACCGCTAACCCAATAAATCTCTTCACATTCATGTCTGCCTTTGCAACCTCCGAACTATCAACGTCTTTTCTTATCCCCGGGTTCGCTTGGTTTGCCACCCGACCGTCCCGCCGTCCCGTTCCGTGAGCCATAACGGCACAACGAGCGCTAGTCGGACCATCGGCCGGCATGTAATGCTGCCTAACAGAAGAATGAGGCTAGGCTAATTAAGGACGGCGCGATGAGCAACTCAGCCCTCAAATTTCCCCCGTCGACGACGCTCGAAGAGCCCGAAGTCAGCCCGAACGTCGAGATGTACCTCAAGTCGATCGTTCGCCTGTACGATGGCGATGAGCCCGTGTCGACGTCAGCGATCGCGGGCGAGCTCGCGATTTCCGCGGCATCGGTATCTGCGATGCTGAAACGGCTCGATGCCGAGGGCTACGTCCGGCACGAGGGCCGTCACGGGGTCATCCCAACCGCAGCCGGAGCGCGCATCGGCGCCGTCACGCTGCGCAGGCAGCGCCTAGCAGAACGGTTGCTCGTCGATTGTCTGGGCATCTCGTGGGAAGTCGCCGGTTTCGAAGCATGCCGGCTTGAGCACGCGATCTCGCCGCTGGTGGAAGAACATCTCGCGACGTTCTTGCACAACCCGAAGACCTGTCCGCATGGCCATCCGATTCCCGCCGCGGACGGCACGCTGTGGCGGCACGAAGAGGCGGTCGAGCTTGCGGATTTGCCGCTCAATGCGGTCGCCCGCGTCGTCGAAGTGAAGCACGACATTCCTGAACTGCTGCGCTTTCTGGCGGAGATCGGATTGCGCCCCGGCGTGACCGTGAGCGTGCAGCACCGCGAGCGCGCCGCCGGTTTGTTGAGCATCGCTGTCGGCAACACGACCCATACGATCAGCGCGCAACTGGCGGGCGATATTCTGGTGGAAGAAACCGCGCAGGGCGCGCGTCGAAAGGCGAGCGCGTGACCATTCGCAAGGCAGCGGCAGCTTGGGCTTTCGTGCTGGTCTCGACCATCGCGATTATCGGTGGAGCAACCCCGTCACGAGCGCAATCCAGCGGCCCCATCGACGCCACCCGATTCGCAGCCATGCAACAACGTGCCGAAACCGACGCTTTGCGCGACTTCAAGGCGCTGCCCTCGCTGCCGCGCCTCTCCGCCGGTACGACCAAGACGTTTTATCTCTTCGCAGAGGTGAGCGGTTGGGAGATCGCACCGGGCACAACGGTGAAGGCCTGGACCTATAACGGCACAGTTCCCGGACCCACGATCCACGTGCGCCAAGGCGATCGGGTGCGCGTTGTTTTGATCAACAAGCTGCCTGAAGCGACCACCATTCACTGGCATGGGCTGCCCGTCGGTCCTGACATGGACGGCGTACCGGGCTTCAGCCAAAACGCCGTGGCGCCTGATCGGGCTTTCGTCTACAGCTTCGTCGCAAGCGAACCCGGGACGTACATCTATCACACGCATTTCGATGACCTCAACCAAATCGATCGCGGGCTCTACGGCGCGGTCGTCGTGGACGACGCCAAACCGACGCAGCGCTTCGACCGTGAGTACCTCATGCTGCTGTCGTCCTGGCGCGTCCGCTCCGATGCGGAGAATTTCTTCAGCATCAACGGCAAGAGCTACCCGTTGACCAGGCCCTTCGTCGTCCACCGCGGCGACCGCGTGCGCGTGCGTGAGATCAACATCAGTGGCAGCGAGTTTCACACCATGCACTTGCACGGCCATCGGTTTGAGACGATCGCGATTGACGGGCAGGCAGTCGCCGCTGCCAACCGTCAGCGCATGGTGACGCTGACGATCGGACCCGGAGAGACCCGAGATATCGCCTTCACTGCCGATGCGCAGCCTGGGACGTGGATGTTCCACTGTCACGTCGCCGATCACATGATGAACGGGGCCATGGGGCCGGGCGGACTCGTGACGGCGGTGCAGTACGACAGCGCGCCGGACAAGCTCGCATCGCTTGCTCGCCAGGACCTCATGGCGATGAACGGGGGCAGCGGCGCAGGCAGCAGCGGGTCAAGTGGCGCGCCGCTGTCGGCCGCCGGCGTCTACATCCTCGGCGCGATCGCCGGCCTCACGATTTTCTTCGGTTTGCCGTTCGCGGCCATGCGGCGCGTGCCGAGCGGTGGCATCGCGTTTCTCAACGCGATCGCGATTGGCGTGTTGTTCTTCTTGCTATTCGACATCTTGCGCCAAGCGGGAAGCCCGCTCGAAGACGCGCTGCATCAAGTGCAAACCGGTGCGCCGCGTTCAGGTTTCTTGGCGCTCATCTTGACGTATGTCGTCGGTCTGGGCGTCGGGCTGTTGGGTCTGGTGTTGTTCGCGCGCAGCTTCATCGCTCGCCGCGGTGGGGGTGCCTTGCCGCCGCTGGCTTTGGCCACGATGATCGCGGCCGGCATCGGGCTGCACAACTTCAGTGAGGGGCTCGCGATCGGCCAGTCGGCCGCGACCGGAGCGATGCAGCTGGCGCTGTTGCTCATCATCGGGTTCGGCC